>CAKKPR010000080.1 GCA_919901705.1 Thermodesulfovibrionales bacterium
GCTGCAATATAAGCCGCCCCTCTGAAAAAGTCTTTTAGGGGTGTCATTGCGAGGAGTTCCGAGAATCGGAAAGACGTGGCAATCTTTAATCAGTTGGCGAGATTGCTTCGCTTCGCTCGCAATGACAATGCCCCCGGGTTTTTCAGCAGTATTATATAGAAACAAATCTGTATTTCCTACAAAAATGTAGGAAATGTATTAACTCGTTGTTTTTCAAGAAATAAAAGAATGAAAGTGGAAACAATTGCTACAAAATTGTAGGAATTGTCCTGCATTTCAATGCAAAAAATCCTTAATAAACAATAAGCTGCCTTCAGGCATGACTCTGGCATTCCTTCTGCAGACACAAATAACCCGCGAACCCTAAAAGGAGCTTTAAAATGAGAAAAAGATTGATTTCCCTGATAATCTCAGCTGGTGCCCTGTCTTTATTGCCTGTCTGCGCATATGCCCAGGAAACTGGCAAGGTTGACAGCGGCGATACGGCCTTTGTGCTTTTGTCTGCTGCTTTTGTAATGCTCATGACTCCGGGTCTGGCAATGTTTTACGGAGGCATGGTAAGGAAGAAAAATGTCCTTGGCACAATCATGCACAGCTTTGTTGCCATAGCTCTTGTGAGCATTCAGTGGATACTGATAGGCTACAGTCTTTCATTCGGTCCGGATATAAAGGGAATCATAGGAGGACTTGACTGGATTGGGCTTAAAGGAGTGGGGCTTGTCCCAAATCCTGATTATGCTCCTACAATACCGCATCTGGCATTTATGATCTATCAGGCAATGTTTGCGGTCATAACCCCGGCGCTTATAAGCGGGGCCTTTGCCGAAAGAATGAAATTCTCTTCGTTTCTTTTATTTACGCTTTTGTGGACAACAATTGTATATGACCCTGTAGCCCACTGGGTATGGGGAACAGGAGGCTGGCTGAAAAATTTGGGAGTACTTGATTTTGCAGGCGGTATAGTTGTTCATATTACATCAGGGATTTCTGCGCTTGCCGCTGCCTTATTCATAGGCAGGAGAAAGGGCTTTATGCGGGAACCCATGCCTCCGCATAATCTTCCGATGACGGTTTTAGGGGCAGGACTTTTGTGGTTTGGATGGTTCGGGTTTAATGCAGGCAGCGCTCTTTCTGCAGGAGGTTTAAGCACAATGGCATTTGTTACCACGCATACCGCTGCTGTTTCGGCAACGCTTGTATGGGTTATAATCGAATGGCTTCACAGGGGCAAGCCAACCATGTTCGGCGCTGCAACAGGTTCGATTGCCGGCCTTGCAACGATTACACCTGCTTCAGGATTTGTCGGGCCTATGCCTGCGCTTGTTATTGGTTTATTAGCAGGCAGTGTGTGTTATTTTGCTTTAAATATGAAAGGCAAGCTTGGTTATGATGATTCCCTCGACGCCTTTGGCGTACACGGTGTTGGCGGGATTTTAGGAACACTAGGCGTAGGGTTATTTGCAGAAAAGCTCATAAACCCATCAGGCGCTGACGGATTGTTTTTTGGAAATCCGCATCAACTTGTTGTTCAGATAATGTCTATCGCTGCCGTTGTCATTTATTCCTTTGCAGTTACACTCATCCTGCTGAAATTAATAGATTTGGTTATGGGCCTCAGAGTTTCTGAAGAAGACGAGATGATGGGGCTTGACCTTAGCCAGCACGAAGAAAGCGGGTATACTCTTTAAATTTGTAATTCCCTGTAGTCTTGCTACAGGGTTACCTTATTCTGTCATTCTGGCTTCCATTCTCC
>CAKKPR010000081.1 GCA_919901705.1 Thermodesulfovibrionales bacterium
GGCTCTTGAAGGCAGGGACACATATTCCTAAGGTAGTGGTTAATACAAAGATAACTACAACTGCAGGCCATAGAATCCCTGACGGCTGACCATCCCATAACAGAGTGGTCATGGTAGTGACCGCAAAATATAAGGATAAAGATGGTAAAGACGCAGAGGGCAAAGTTGAAAAACATTATCACCCGCAGGCAACAAACTGCCGCGACTCAAAGATGAAATACGGAGCGCAGTGGAAGGTTGCAAATATTCGCGACACAAGCCTTCAGCCATCTCAGGCCAAAAAAGAGACGATAGAATTTGAGCTTCCAGCAGGTGTAAGAGAAGCAAATGTGACAGTAGAACTTTACTATGAGCTTACCACCCCTGCACAGAAGTATCCGATTCACACTGTAACCAGGAAAGTATCACTCGACAGGTAAAAAGGCTTGACAATCAGAGGCTATGCCTGCGTTCAGCAGGCATAGCCTTATTGTTTTTGCCGTAAGTGTTAACGGCTCAATAATAAATTTGCAGAATACAATCTTGACTTTGA
This sequence comes from Thermodesulfovibrionales bacterium, assembly GCA_919901705.1. Classification (GTDB taxonomy): domain Bacteria; phylum Nitrospirota; class Thermodesulfovibrionia; order Thermodesulfovibrionales; family UBA1546; genus SCSY01. Next base: position 533 of record CAKKPR010000081.1, read on the forward strand.
TTTGAGAATGCATTTATTATATCTAACTATTTTTGGAAATTAAGGAGAATCTTTAATGCTAAAGAAAAAGAACTGCTGGGAAATTAAGAATTGCGGAAGACACGAAGGCGGGGAGCATGCCCAGGACCTTGGGGTATGCCCTGCCACTACAGAGAAAAGGCTTCATGGTATTCACGAAGGTGATAATGCTGGAAGGACATGCTGGGTCGTTGTGGGAACGCTCTGCAAGGGAGAAGTTCAAGGGAGTTTTGCACAGAAGTACAAGAATTGTGAGAAGTGTGAATTTTATCAGGGAGTAAGGAAAGAGGAGGGCGGAAGGTTTATGTTATCAGCCGTCCTTTTAAATAAAATAAGGGGTTAGGAAATGAATAGCCCTTCAGCATGCTGCAGGGCTATTGAAGCATAAAACAGCAGTAAAAATCATTTTGCCTGCACGTAATCACAATATCATCATTTGCAAAACGGTTTATTAATAAAACTGAATGGTTTAAAATAGCAAAAAGTGAAAGGAGGGGTTGTTTATGCTTTCTGAAAGGGCAGGGCAGATAAAGCCGTCGCCGACATTGGCGATAGATGCAAAGGCCAAGGCGATGAAGGCATCGGGAGTTGACGTTGTTAATTTCGGGGTCGGCGAACCTGACTTTGATACGCCTGATAATATAAAAGAGGCTGCCATAAAGGCAATTAAAGATGGTTTTACGAAATATACCCCTGTCGGAGGAATCGATCCTCTTAAAGATGCAGTCATAGAAAAGTTCAGGAAGGATAATAATCTGGAATATGCACGCGATGAAATAATCGTATCATGCGGCGCAAAGCACAGCCTTTACAATATTGCTCAGGCGCTTTACGGGCAGGGAGATGAGGTCATAATCCCTTCGCCCTACTGGGTCTCTTATCCGGATCAGGTTATTTTGAATGATGCAGTTCCTGTTTTTGTAAAAACGTACGAAAAAGATAAGTTTATGCTCAAACCCGAGGTGCTCGAATCACGCATAACAAAAAAGACAAAGGCTATAATCCTGAATTCTCCATCAAATCCAACAGGGCTGACTTATGATAAAAAGACCATAGAGGGGATTGCGGGCGTTGCGCTAAAGCACAACCTTTATGTCATATCCGATGAGATATATGAGAAGCTTACGTATGACGGCTTTACGCATATCAGTATAGCATCTCTGAGCAATGAAATTAAGGCAAGGACGCTCGTTGTTAACGGTCTTTCAAAGGCATACGCAATGACAGGCTGGAGGATAGGGTATACAGCAGGGCCAAAAGATATAATCAGGGCCATGACGAATATACAGAGTCAATCAACATCAAACCCGGCCTCGATCTCACAAAAGGCAGCAGTAGAAGCCCTGTCAGGGCCGCAGGATTTTATAAAGACGATGCTCTCAGAATTTGACAGGAGAAGAAAATTTCTGGTGTCAGAGCTTAACTCGATTCCGGGCATAAGCTGTCTTACTCCCACAGGCGCTTTTTATGCATTTCCTAACACATCAAAACTGTATGGCAAACACGCAGAGGGGCATGAGGTTTCTTCGTCATCCGAACTTGCTCTTTATCTTCTTGAAAAGGCAAGTGTTGCCCTTGTGCCCGGCGATGCATTCGGAGACAATGATTACATAAGGCTTTCTTATGCTACCTCGATGGAAAATATCAAAAAAGGCGCAGAGAGAATTAAAGAGGCTCTAAACAAACTGAAGTAAACAATGGGATTATTATTGAAGAATTTATCGGGATAATGTATTCTTAAAAAAAGTAATGATGCTTTGCGAAAGAGTTAAGGTTTAAAGTATGCTTGTCCGGATGACAGTTGAAGGGTTGTTATTCGATCCGAGAAGCAGCATGTATATCCTGCTTCTGAAGAATGCAGAAGGAACAGCCACTCTGCCTATATGGATTGGAAAGCCCGAAGCCGATTCTATTGCGCTGGCGCTCGGGAAGGTTGCGACGCCAAGGCCGCTTACCCACGATCTAATCAAAAATATGGTCTACAGCCTGAAAATGAAGATAACGAGGATTGTTATTACAGAGATACTCGATAATACCTATTATGCGCTCATATTCCTCAGTGACAGTAAAAATGAGTTGTCAATAGATTCCAGGCCCAGCGATGCAATTGCTCTGGCGCTGAGAGTGAGTGCGCCCATATTTGTAGAGGAAAGCGTTCTTGAAAAGAGAAGCACCGATGAGCTTGAGGAATGGCTTAAAAATTTAAAGCCTGAAGATTTCGGCAATGTAATGTAAGGAACGGAAATGTCATTGCGAGCCCCGAGCTGCTCGGGACGAAGCAATCTAAAAGCGAGATTCCTTCCGCCTCGGCGGATTCGCAGAGGAGAACGTTGCACTCGGAATGACAAATGAGTGATGTTAAGAAGAACCAATGCTATTGTTTTAAAAACATTCCCCTTCGGAGAAGCAGACCTCATAGTAACGCATCTCACATACGACTTTGGCCTTATAAATACATTTGCCAAAAGTCCCAGAAAAATAAAGAGCAGATTCGGAAGCAGCCTTGAACCGCTCACATGCTCAAAGATATCATTCTGGGGGAAAGAAGACACCAGGCTTCCAAGGCTGACACAGTCAGATATAATACTGTCATTTCAGAAGTTAAGAGAGAGATGGGATTGTTTCCTTAAGGTTTCGGAGGTAGTCGAGCTTACCGCAAATTTTTTGCCTGAGCATGAAGCGAATAAAAAGATTTTTAAGCTTCTCCTTAATACGTTGAAGTCTATGGAGAAGGATTGCAATGTGCCGCTTGATATAATCCTGTATAAGATAAGGTTTCTCCATTTCATTGGCTATGCGCCCAAGCTTGACGGCTGCGGCCGTTGCGGAAAGGCAGGCTTCAGTTTTTATATTGCGCACGGGTCTGTCATCTGCGAAAAATGCGCAACAGGGATGAACCCGCATATAAAACTCTCACCCGGTTCTGTAAAGCTTTATGAGAGTTTAAGCAAGTGGGATGATTCCATAATAGGAAGGATAAAGCCTTCCAGGGATCTTCTGTCTGAGCTTTCAAACATGATAAACGACCACATAATATACACGCTTTCAAGGCCTTTGAGGTCAAATGCCTTTCATAAACTTACACCCGCCGGATAGATTTTTAAAAGGTATACTGTATTCCTGACCAGATATAGGTCTGTTCGCTCCTGGCGCTATAATTGATACCCGTAATAGTAGTGCCTGCAGTTGCTTCGGAGGTTGTAGCATACCATACCTGTTTTTGTTTGCCCTTTACCTCTATATTTAGATACTCGAGGGCAAGAAGAAGGGATAGCCTCCGGCTGAGTGATACAGCGCCCTGAGCCTTGAGCGAATAAAATGGCCCATCCGCCTTTGCAGTGGACCTCTTTGAGCGCAAGATGTGGTCATCTTCATCTTTAGAATAGGCCCTGCCATAGGCGCCTAAAAGATTAAGGGAATATTTGCCTGAGGATCTCCAATCCAGGACAAGCCCTGCATAGGGAATGTTATAGGTTATCTCATAGGTCAAAGCTTTTCCCCTCACATATACTGGAGAGTAAATCCCAATAGGGCTCCACTGGTTTACATTACTGATATCGAAGGATAGATTTTGATACCTATACCCCCCTATAACGCCTACAGAGCCTTTGGCGTTAGAGGCAGTCACTTCGCTGAGAAAATAGTATTTCCCGATGAGATCAAAAAAAAGGGCATTCATTTCTGTATCGGATTCGGAGTAAATGGTTTTTTCCTGAATCCTTTGACCTGAACTCAACACATACACAGGCTCCCAGTCCGAATCTTTCATCTTGCCGGTATCTTTTGTAAGGTTCTTTGCAAATGATAGGTCTATTGACCACACGCCTTCTTCACCAAGGGATGCACTCACTCCGCCGATATAAGAATCAAGAGGAAATTCCAACTCGCTTTCCCCTGTTCCCAACCGGCCGTTAATAGTATAGTACCCTGAGTAAGTTCCGCCATCCTTAATAAGGTAAGGGGCATCGAAGGTAATATGATAAAGGCTATATCCGGATAGGTATCCGACATCTACCCCGAGACCGAAGGATACCTTGCCGGTTGTTATTTCCTGGCGGGCAGATTCTGTATGTTGAAGTTCTTGCCATAAGCCACCCCCCTTAGCCTTGCCGGTTGTTATTTCCCGGCGTGCAGGTTCTATAGCTGAAGCTATAAAAGGGTGAATAAGAGATAAATAAACAACAATGACTATTAGTACTAAAGACTTTTT
>CAKKPR010000082.1 GCA_919901705.1 Thermodesulfovibrionales bacterium
TGCCATTCATAGGGATTGCAGTATTGCTGAAGGTTGTAATGACAAAGCTGTTCGGCGGCGTTATGGAAGGAGTGTCAAAACTTGCAGTATTCAACTGGAGGCCTTCCGAGGCATACCTCGCGGGTAAAAGGCATAAAAAAGCTGCAGAGGATAAAGAAGCCAAAAAAGACGCGGATAAAGGCACAGGAGACAGTGAATGAATTCAGGACGAGGGGGTTTTGTCGGTCTTATTCAAGACCCCCTCAGTATTTTGTTTGCCCCGCTTAGAGGTAATCTTCTAACGGGGTCTACGACCTGTTAAGGAGGGTTTATATGCTATGTAGGTACGTTTTAGGAATTTTACTTGTTCTTGCAGTATTTCCTTCAAATGGTTTCTCAGCAGAAAGCAGCGTATCAGCAGCAGATCAAACATGCATGATGTGCCACAGCCAGGAACAGGACATGACCTTTGATGCTGGAGAAAAGTTATCGGTTAAAGTTAATATCGAAGAGCTCGGGAGATCTGTTCACAGGATAATAAGCTGCTCTGACTGCCACGGGTTTACAGCAGACCAGCATCCCAAAAGGACCTTTAAAAACCACCGGCAATACACTGCATTTTCAGCCAAGGTGTGTACACAATGTCACGTTTCGCACAAAACTAAAATTCATGAAAAATTATTGAGTCAATCACCAAAAGGAACTGTTTGTTTAGATTGTCACGGTTTTCATTCTATTCAGCGCGCGCGTGAACTGTCAAAGGGCAATCATTACTGCCTGAACTGTCATCAACGTGAATTAAGCATAACATTCAAGACTGGAGAGAAACAGTCAATTCATATAAACGAATCTATCCTCAATATCTCGGTCCACAAGAATCTGAGCTGTACCGATTGCCATTTTGGTTTTTCATCAGAAGAACATCCCCTCAGGATATTTAAGAGCAAGCGGGATTATTCGATTGCGATGTCGGAAAGCTGCAGGAGATGTCATTTTGACAAGTATTCAAAGACCCTGGAAGGCATACATTATAACCTGTTGACGCATGGCAACCTGAATGCGCCTGTCTGTACAGACTGCCACGGCGCTCATTCGGTTTATTCGGGCAGAAAGGAAAAACTTGCTAATGCAAAGAAATGCGAGCGGTGTCATCCCGAGGTATATAGGGTCTATACGCAGAGCGTTCATGGAGGCGCATTGATACTGGAGCATAACGAGGATGTCCCGATATGTTCGGACTGCCACAAGGCCCATGATATGACTGACCCAAGGACAACGGATTTTCGTAATGCCGTGCCGCAGATGTGCGGCAACTGTCATGCGGATAAGGATTTAATGAAAAAATATGGGCTTTCAACCGCGGTTGTCGATACATACCTCCAGGATTTTCACGGGGTTACATTGAAGTTCTATAAGCAGCAAGGGAAATCCGTAAAGCCGATAGCTGTCTGTATAGACTGTCACGGCATACATGATATAACCAAGATTAATGCGCCCAATGCGCCCATGATAAAGGCAAACCTTGTAAAGCGGTGTCAGAAATGTCATCCGGGCGCTACAGCTAATTTTCCTGACAGCTGGGTTTCTCATTATAAGCCCAGCCTTAAAAAGGCGCCACTGGTCTATATGATCAACTTTGGGTATAAGGTTTTTATTCCGTTTATGATAATCGGGCTCATACTCCAGATTATTCTGCACATCTGGCGTTATGCTGTTAACAGATAAGGAGGAATTTTAAAATGAAAAAGTTTGGCGATGAATATATCAGGAGATTTAGTTCAGCCAGGATAATAGAGCACTGGCTTAATGCCATAGTATTTGCAGTCCTGGTATTGACGGGCCTGTCTCAGAAATTCCATGACTACAGCGCAGCGCAGTGGATAGTCATGACCCTGGGCGGAATTGACGCCACAAGGATTATCCATAGATATACAGGGATAATCTTTGCAGGGCTGACAATCCCGCATATCCTGGCAGCGTCATTTGGATTTTTGTTCCTGAAGTGGCAGCCGTCAATAATCATACATAAAA
>CAKKPR010000083.1 GCA_919901705.1 Thermodesulfovibrionales bacterium
TTTTGCCGTCAACATGGACGTTCGAGACAATCTTTATCTTCTGCTTAAGGCTGTCAAATATAAGCATTGTATCTGCAAGCATAAAAAACATATCAGGCAGATCCAGGCCGGGCTTATCACTATCAGGAACTCGTTCAAAGAACCTGACCATATCATAACCCATATATCCGACAAGTCCTCCTGAAAACCTCGGAAGTCCCGGAACGTCAACCGGCCTGTAAACAGAAAGTTCCTTTTTCAGCACTGCAACAGGGTCTTCTGTTTCAAAAGTGACAGGCTTCTTTCCTTTTTCTTTTATCTCTATCTTTTTGCCCCATCCCCTTATAATCTTTGAAGGATTTGAGCCGAGGAAGGAATATCTTGCCCATTTTTCTCCTCCTACAACGCTCTCAAGAAGGAATGAAGGGCTGCCTCCGATCTTCAGAAATGCAGACACAGGGGTATCCATGTCAGCGAGAATCTCCCTGTAGACAGGGATAAGATTTCCCCTCTTGCATAATGCATGGAACTCTTTGATGTCAGGATAGAGCATATTGACAAAACCCGCCTTTTTTAATTAGTATGATTAGTATAACTTATCACTAAGTTAGAAGTTAAGAGTAAGATTTATCGCTTTTTTCGCCTCGGCGAACCCGCCTGAGGCGGGAACTTCCAACTTTTCATTGCGGGAATAGCTCAGTGGTAGAGCACAACCTTGCCAAGGTTGGGGTCGCGGGTTCGAGCCCCGTTTCCCGCTCCAATGGCGGCGTACCCAAGTGGCTAAGGGGGAGGTCTGCAAAACCTTTATGCAGCGGTTCAAATCCGCTCGCCGCCTCCAAAATCTTGCAGAGTTAATCTTCATAGAAATATTTCTTCGCTGTGATGTAATATTTATTGAAGGGTGATCTCTATTTCTTCCGATGGTTCACTTTCCAGCCCGTTATTATCTAATGCCGTAACATATAATTTAATGGATTTTGTTTTATCCTCCGGACGTAGCTCACCGAAGTTTAAGCTTGAGGTTATTAAAAGCGCGCTCTTATTCCATCCTTTTCTGTAAACATTGTATCCTTTTATATCCGGCTCCTTGTTTGCCTCCCATCTAAGCAAAACCTTTCCCTTAACTGCCTCCCCCTTTAAGCCCGTCGGAGCCTTCGGCCTTTGCTTGATAGATGCAATAACTGCCTTTGAAAGGGGGCCTGTAGAGCCGTGTTTGCTTTTGCCTGCTAACCTGTAGAAATAAATCTTCCCAGGCCTGATATCTTCTTTGTCTATATAGCTGTCAGTTTCTCTGTCAACCCTGCCTGTCTCTATAAATTGCCCCCCCTCTGTCTCAGACCTGAAAATTATATAACCTTCTATATCAGGGTCCTGCCTTGATATGCTCCACCTCAGGTGCACCTGATTTATCTTTACCGCCTCTACCCTGACGTTTTCAGGAGGGAGAACACCGGATTTGGTTTTTCCAAGCACAGGCTCCGACATAATTCCGTCTGTCCCCAGCATATTAAAAGCTGCAACCTTATAGTAAAAGCTTATCCCTTCTTTCATATCTTCGGTATCCTCAAAGTATGTATTGTCCCTTCCGTCAATCTCGTCTGCCTTTTGATAAATTCCGTCTATCTTCGGGCTCCTGTAAATCCGATACCCTTTGACTTCCGGCTCACGGTTAGGCGCCCATCTCAGAATTATCTTTGCAGCGTAATTGCCTTCAGTAACAACTCCGGCAACCGCTGATACATGTTTCCTTACCCTGTCATTCTTGAACATACCGGACTCGGATTCGTCAATCTCGGCAGAGGCAGTCCTCGGCATTAGCTCCTTTACTTTTATTACCCCGATTAAATACTCCTCTATCTGCAAGAGTTCATTTGTCTTTGGATCCCTCAATTCCTTGCCTATTCTGAATACTATGTATTTGTCTCCTTTTTTAACGCCGTCTACCGAGCCAAGAGAGATTTTCACCATATCCTTTTCCATATCCATATCAATGATAAACCCCTCTGTGTAAGGTTCAAGGCTTATAACCTTAAGCTTATGCGGCGACTCCTTACTCCCTGCCGCAGCACAGTTGCTCTGCAGGTCGCATGCAGATATGTAGTATTCAAGCACAGCGCCTTTTTTAAGATATGCGTCAGGAATGACCGCCTCATAGGTGCCCTTTAAAGGGCTGGACATCCCTACTCTCTGGAAGTTCATCTCGCCTTCCATCTTGAGCATCAATGAAACTTCTCCCACTGCCTGATTATCCACAATCCTGGCCCTTATAAAATTTTTGTTTTCTTTTACTGCTTTTGAAGGCGGCTCAGGAATAATTTCCGGCGGCTGGGCGTCAAGCTCCATGAGGACCTCGTTTATCTCGGCAGTCTTGTCTTTAGCTATGCCGACCTTAACGTCTTTTTCCTTATAACCCTCTTTTTTCAGTTTCACGGCATACTGTTTTACAGGGAGCGCGCTGACAGTAAGAGGCGTAG
>CAKKPR010000084.1 GCA_919901705.1 Thermodesulfovibrionales bacterium
TTCACGGCTAATTCCAGTATGATTTTTCTTGTGATGCCGTCAAGTATTCCGCAGTTTGTTGAGGGTGTGCACAAGATTTGATTGGATATAAAAAAAATATTACTTATCGTTCCCTCGGTGAGATAACCCATCGAGTTCAGCATCAATGCCTCATGGGCGCCTCTTTCTTTTGCCTCGGCCTTTGCAAGGATGTTGTTCAGGAAGTTAAGGGATTTTATCTGTGGATTGACTGCCTCTTTAAGATTTCTCTTTGTTCCGGATATGATTAACTTAATGCCGTTTTTATAATATGTTTTTGGATATTCTTTGAACTTATTGGCAATGATTACGAATGTCGGCTTTTTGCATAGTTCAGGGTCAAGTCCGACAGGGCCGGAACCTCTTGATACAGTTAGCCTTATGTATGCATTTTTGAGAGAATTTGCTTCCAGTGTCTTATGGATTGCCGCTTTTATGCCTGCGACATTTTTGGGGATACGAAGTCCTATCAATGATGCTGAACGATGCAGTCTCCTGATATGCTCATCAAGCATAAAGACAACACCGTCATAGGCCCGCATTGTTTCATAAATCCCGTCTCCGTACAGGAAACCATGGTCAAAAACAGAAACCCTTGCATCAGACTCAGGCACAACCCTGTTATTCAGGTAAACGTACATAAATCATTATAGCATTTTGGATTATTGACAATTCGTATGGGTTTGATAATATTAAAGCATGGCAGATAAAATTAAAGGCATGAAGCGATTGTCCTTTCAGATAGCGGCAGTAGCTTTTGTGGTTATGTTTATGGCTAATCTTAGCGCCTTGATTGACCATTTTCACCATCCGGAAATCCCCTATTTTGACTATGAACATTTGATAATCGGCGGAATTACAGCTCTCATGATTGTTCTTTTGTCTGTGGGAGTGATTCTGTACATGCGCCGTCTGGAAAATGCCGTAGAGGAACTCAAAAAATCAGAGGAAACAATACAAAAAGAGAGAGACAAGGCACAGTTGTATCTTGATATCGCCGGGATTATCCTTGTAGCAATTGATGCTAACCAGAAGGTCAAGCTTATTAATAAAAAGGGCTGTGAAATTCTGGGATATTGCGAGGAGGATATAATCGGAAAAAGTTGGTTTGATATTTTTATCCCTGAGAAAAGCAGGGAAGATGTCAAGAATGTCTTTGTAAAAATAATGAAGGGCGAGACAGAGGCGGCAGGGTATTATGAGAACTCTGTTGTTACCAGAAACGGTGAAGAAAGACTCATAGCGTGGCATAACTCACTGATAAAGGATGATGAGGGAAATATAACAGGCACCTTAAGTTCAGGGGAGGATATTACCGGGCGCAAGCAGGCAGAGGAATTCGTCAAAAATATCCTTGAAAGCGTTGACGAAGGCTTTATTGTCATAGACCCTGAATACAGAATACTCTCTGCTAATAAGTCTTATCTCAATATGGTTGATATTCCTGCTGAGAATGTTATAGGTAAACATTGTTATGAAATTTCCCATCATATATATAAACCGTGCTGCGAGGAGGGCCAGGATTGCCCTGTAAAAGATACTTTTAAGACAGGTAATCCCCATACAGCCCTTCATACGCACTATGATAAAGAAGGAAATCCGGTTTTTGTGGAGATAAAATCATATCCTGTTAAAAATGAATCCGGGGAAATTGTTTCAGCTATAGAGGTAATTACTAATATCACAGAGAAAAAGAAGCTTGAAGACCAGCTCCGGCATTCCCAGAAACTGGAGGCAATCGGGACCTTTGCAGGGGGTATTGCACACGACTTCAATAATATCCTTACGGCAATAATCGGTTACGGGAACCTTTTGCAGATGAAGATGGAGGCAGATGAACCATTAAGGGCTTATGTAGACCCCATACTCATCTCGGCAGAGAGGGCTGCCAGCCTGACCCATAGCCTCCTTGCATTCAGCAGAAAGCAGATAATGAGCACAAGGCCGGTAAACCTGAACGAGATAGTAGGTGTGGTGAAAAAACTCATAGTGAGGCTCATTGGCGAGGACATAGAGGTTAAGATATTACTTTCAGAGGATGCTTTAACAGTAATGGCAGACCCCGGCCAGATAGAACAAGTACTGATAAACCTTGCAACCAATGCAAGGGATGCCATGGAGGGAGGAGGGGTTTTGACAATCATTACAAAACCTGTGGAACTGGACAATAACTTTATAATGGCCCATAACTATGGGAAGAAAGGGAAGTATGCCTTTGTCTCTGTTACAGACACCGGAACAGGGATGGATGAAAGGACAAAAGAAAAGATATTCGACCCTTTTTTTACAACAAAAGAGGTAGGAAAAGGCACAGGGCTCGGGCTTGCAATAGTATACGGCATAATCAAACAGCACAACGGGTACATCAATGTCTACAGTGAACAGGGACAGGGCACGACATTTAATATATATCTGCCCCTGACTCGTAAAGCAGAGGTTAAAGAAACAAAACTTGCAGAAATAGCTTCGTCAATGGACGGTGCAGAGACAGTGCTTCTGGCAGAGGATGAAGGAGAAGTGAGGCAGATAACAAAGACCGTACTCGAGAAATTCGGATATAAGGTTATAGAGGCGGTGGATGGAGAAGATGCCGTAAATAAATTCATGGAAAATAGAGATAAGATTGAGCTTCTTATATTTGATGTAATAATGCCCAAAAAGACCGGTAAAGAGGCATATGAAGAGATAAAAAAGATAAGGCCTGATATCAGGGCGCTTTTTACAAGCGGGTATCCTGTAGAAATAGCAGGCAATAAAGGGCCTTTTGAGGAAGGAATAAACTTTGTCCCGAAGCCTGTTTCTCCGACAGGGCTTTTGAAAAAGGTGAGAGAAATACTTGATAAAAAAAGAGTGGACAGCATTCCGTAAAAGACAAAAGCATCCCTCTTTTCTTGACAATCCGCCATCGAAAAATAGACATAGAAGCGCTAACACCTTGGTTTACCTGTCATTGCGAGAACCCGAAGGGTTCGTGGCAATCTTATCAGAAACTACGAGATTGCTTCGCTTTGCTCGCAATGACAACCTTCTATGTCTATTTTTCGGCCGCCAAAAACAATTGCGAAAAAATCTGAAATATGTTTTATAATTAATTCCTCTTTAATATAGCGGGAACTCCCCGCCTGTAAAGGCGGGGATGAGAGCAGATTCCCATCGGGACAAACGAAGTTTGTTCCAACAAGCACCACGCCTGTAAAGGCGTGGGTATCTATATATATGTATTGTCATTCCGAGCGAAGCGAAGGAATCTCGTTTGAGATTGCTTCGCCCCGATTTTATCGGGACTCGCAATGACAGTAGATAAGGTAGGAGTTATAATGCCCAGGACCTTTAAGGTAGAAAAGTATCATACAGGGATTGTTTCCAAGACAACATTGTTCAAGGTGTTAAAGTACCTTGAACGGAAGAATATTGAGACGCCTTTTCTTCTTGTGGATAAGGAAAAGGTCATGGAAAAGGTATCCCTGATAGGCCGCAATATAAAAAACTCCACGGTCTTTTATGCTGTTAAGGCTAATCCTGATATCGAGGTAATAAAACTTGTCAATAAACTTGAGATGGGCTTTGAGATAGCCTCTGAGGGAGAATTGAAACTGCTCACATCCATAGGCGTTAAGCCTGAAAGAATTATATCCAGCAATCCCGTAAAATCTTTTAAGTTTTTAAAGATGGCCGCTTCATGCGGTGTAAATTATTTCTCCTATGATTCTGTGGCTGAGGTGGATAAGCTTGCAAGGTTTCTGCCGGGGTGCAATGTCTATGTCAGGCTTTCTGTGCCTAATGAGGGCAGCGAATGGCCGCTCAGCAAGAAGTTCGGAGTTGAAGTTGATGAGGCTGCGGAATTGCTCTCTTATGCCGGGGACAAAGGGCTTAATCCTGTCGGCGTCACATTTCATGTGGGTTCTCAGTGCACGAACATGTATAACTGGAACAGCGCACTGGATAAGGCAAAGGCCTTATGGGATGTCGCAGGGGAAAAGGGCATAAGGCTTTCTCTCCTGAATATCGGCGGAGGGTATCCGATAAAATACACAAAAAATGTAGTTGATGTTGATGCAATAGATAAAAATATAAATAAACTCATCCGTGAAAAATTTCCTCATGATGTCAGGGTGTTTATAGAGCCGGGAAGGGCGGTTGTAGGCGATGCAGGCATATTTGTAACTTCAGTCATAGGAAAGGCCGGAAGGGCTGATACGAACTGGCTTCATATAGACGTAGGGGTTTTTAACGGCCTGATGGAAAGCGTTGGGGGGATAAAGTATACTTATCTTGTTGAAACCTCAAGAGATATGCAACATAAAAAGAGATGGACCATAGCAGGCCCGAGTTGTGACAGCTTTGATGTGATTGATAAAGATGTGATGCTTCCAGAGCCTGAGATTGGTGGACTGGTACTCATACTTTCGAGCGGTGCGTATACAATATCTTATGCATCGGAATTTAACGGGTTTTCAATACCAAAGACGATTTTGATATAGACAGTGACAGTGTTTAGTGTCAGTCACTGACACTGTAAACTGACACTAATTTCACGGAGGGACAAAATGATAAAGTTTCATGAAAAAGATCCGTATGCGCCTATTCAATACAGCTATGAAGTGGAAGATATTTTATACAGGGGCAAGAGTAAATTCCAGGAGATCATGGTTATTCAAAATCCGCATTTTGGAAAGATGCTTATCCTCGACGGGGTCGTCCAGATAACAGAGAGGGATGAATTCTTTTATCATGAGATGCTCACCCATGTTGCGCTTCATGCCCATCCCGCGCCAAAGAAGGTGATTGTTATCGGAGGCGGAGACGGCGGCGCTGTGAGAGAGATTTTAAAGCATAAGACAGTTGAAAAGGTATATTTCATAGAGATAGACGAAGAGGTCATAAATGTTTCAAAAAAGTTTTTCCCAACAGTGGCATGTGATGTTGATGACCCCCGCGTTGAGATAAAATGCATGGACGGCGCTGAATTTGTGAGAGGGCGCAGTTCTGATATTGATGCCGTGATAGTTGATTCAACAGATATAGTGGGTTTTGCAACGAGCCTTTTCACTAAACAATTTTTCACATCAATAAAAAACTGCCTGACTGAGAACGGGTTTTATGTGACACTTTCCGAGTCCCTTCATTTTCATAAGGATATTGTCATAGAGGTCCAGGAGACGATGAAGGGTGTATTTCCGCTGGTGGACCTGTATGCTGCGCCGATAGCAACTTATGCAGGCAACTGGTGGACTTTCTCTGTGGGCTCAAAAGGGCTTTCGCCCCGCGAGCTGAGGCAAAAATTTGATATAAAGACAAAGTATTACAGCGACGAAATACACCAACAGGCTTTTCTGCCCAAAGGCATGTATGAAAAGCTTATGCA
>CAKKPR010000085.1 GCA_919901705.1 Thermodesulfovibrionales bacterium
CTTGTCCGGAGTCTTTCTGAAAAAGGATTCCCGATTCTCCCCGGCGAATCCGCCTGAGTGCGGACAAGCGGGAATGACACCTTACTAATGAACCTCTTAGTAAGTCAATGCATATGCAGAGCAGGAGAACGACAGTGGCATTGCGGGAAAGACTGACTGCGCTATTTCTTGACTAATTTCAATCCATGTGTATAAAATTAAAATAAATACACATGAGAGGTGATGATATGAGAGCAGCCGCGAAGGTCAGAAAGCAGTTCATCCTTGACTCCGGCAAGATCGCAACCGCAAGGAAGCTCACCGGCGCAAGGACGGACACAGAGGCGATAAACAAGGCTCTGGATATACTCATAGCGAACAGCGCGATAGAGAAGGCGCTTCTTTTCGTAAAGGGCAAGGGAAATATAAGGGATGTCTATCATAAGATTTCCGGTTAAGGCCATCCTCGATACGTCCGTCTATATCCCCTTCATAAATAAGGGCATAACCCATCCCGTAGTTGAGATGCAGGCAGGGAAGCCCATGCTTTATATGAGCGCTGTTGTCATGGAAGAACTTTATGCCGGCGCTTTGGATGCAGCCTCGATAAAGCTCCTTGACAGGCTGTATGAAGTCTATGAAAAGCTGGGGAGGCTTGTGGCGCCTTCTGCAACAGACTGGCAGAAAACGGGTAAAGTTATTGCGAAACTCGGGCGGAAGCATGGCTTTGAAAGCCGTTATCTGGCGAGGATGCAGAATGATGCATTGATTGCATTGTGCGCAAGGCGGATCGGAGCATATGTGATTACACGGAATATGACGGATTTTCAGAGGATAAGGGAGTTTGTTGATTTTAAATTGTACACAGAAACATACTAACTTTGATATTTACCAATCCCCTGATAAGATGTTAGAATTCTGCATCCTATGTCTTACCAAAGCATAAAAAACTGGCCTGAAGAAGAAAGACCGAGGGAGAGGCTGCTGAAGATGGGAGCAGAAAGCCTGTCAAATGCTCAGTTGCTCGCTATAATACTGAGAATAGGCGGAGGCGGAAGAAGCGCAATTGACCTCGCAATGGAGATGTTGGCCTCGTTTAAAAAATTAAAGGATATAGACAGCGCTTCGGCAAAAGAATTTGAGCACCTAAAGGGTATCGGCCCTGCAAAGATTGCGCAGATAAAAGCAGCGTTTGAATTAGGCAGAAGGCTTTTCAGGGAAACCGATGAAAAAGGGCCTGCATTTTCCTCAAGCCACGATGTGTATTCCTACTACCATCCGCTGTTAAAAGACCTGAAAAAAGAAGTATTGTTTTGTGCCATGCTTGATGCAAAAAACAGGATTTTCAGAGACTGCAGGATTTCTGAAGGAACGCTTACAAACTCTCTTATGCACCCGCGCGAGGCATTCAGAAATGCTATTAAGGAATCAGCCGCATCTGTTATATTTGTTCATAACCACCCGAGCGGAGACCCGACACCGAGCCGTGAAGACATCTCTGTAACTGAAAGGCTTGTGCACACGGGAGAGGTAGTGGGTATAAAGGTTCTGGACCATGTAATAATAGGAGCGGGCAAACATATAAGCCTTATGGACAGCGGATATATAAAAAATACCAAAGGGGGTTTTTAGATGCCAAAAATCAAGAGGGCGATCATAAGCGTATCGAACAAAAAAGGGGTTATTGACTTTGCAAAGGCGCTTCATTCACTTGGGGTGGAAATACTTTCAACAGGAGGCACTGCAAAGGCCATGCGTGACGCGGGCGTAAAGGTGAAAGATGTGTCGGATTACACGGGATTCCCTGAGATGCTCGACGGAAGACTTAAGACGCTTCATCCGAAAGTTCATGGAGGTCTCCTTGCAAGAAGGGATAACCCAAAGGACATGGAAGATATAAAAGAGTACGGGATAGAACTGATTGATATGATAGTAGTAAATCTTTATCCATTTGAGGAAACAGTAGCAAAACCTAATGTAACATTGGCCGAGGCCATAGAAAACATAGATATCGGAGGCCCTACAATGCTCCGCTCGGCATCAAAGAATTTCAAGGACGTTGCTGTGGTTACCGACAATAATGATTTTGACAATATCATAAAAGAGATGAAGGCCAACAAAGGCGACCTCAGTTCAAAAACCCGGCTTGAGCTTGCTAAAAAAGTCTTCAGACTTACGTCAAAATATGACAATGCAATTGCAGATTATCTTACAAAAGTTTCAGCACAATGATTTGCAGAGGGGGTAAATAACGAATATGAAGGTACTGGTTATCGGCGGCGGCGGCAGAGAGCATACCATTGTCTGGAAACTATCACAGAGCTCCAAGGTAGACAAAATATACTGCTGTCCTGGCAATGCAGGCATTTCTGAAATAGCTGAATGCATAAATATTGATGATAATAATTTTGAGGCAGTGGCTAATTTTGTCAAATATGAAGGCGTTGACCTCACAATAGTAGGGCCTGAGGCGCCATTGTCAAAGGGCATAGTAGATGTATTTGAAAGGAACGGCAGAAAAATCCTTGGCCCTAACAGTAAGGCTGCGCAGCTTGAAGGGAGTAAGGTTTTTTCAAAAGACCTTATGAAACGCTATGGCATACCAACAGCAGAATATAAGGTATTCACTTCCTATCTGCACGCAGAGGATTACGTGAGGATGAAGGGTGCGCCAATAGTTATTAAGGCAGACGGTCTTGCAGCCGGCAAAGGTGTCATTATGGCAAAAACTGTTGATGATGCAATTGCCGGATTGAAGCTTATAATGAAAGACAGGGCCTTTGGCGAGGCCGGGAACAGGGTAGTGGTTGAGGAATGTCTGGATGGCGAAGAAGCATCTTTCATGGCCTTTACAGACGGCAAGACGATACTTCCCATGGTGAGCTCTCAGGACCACAAGAGGGTCTTTGATGGGGACCAGGGGCCTAACACAGGCGGGATGGGTGCATACAGCCCTGCACCTGTTATAACACCAGAACTTGAATCAGTAATAATGGAAAAAATTATGCGCCCCACTGTTAATGGATTACAATCAGAAGGCATAAAATATAAGGGGATTCTTTATGCCGGCCTTATGATCAAGGACAACAAGCCATATACGCTTGAGTTTAACTGCAGGCTTGGAGACCCCGAGACCCAGCCTGTCCTTTCAAGGCTTAAGACAGACCTTACAGATATTGCCTTAGCCATAGCAGATGAAAGATTATCCGGCATCAATCTGGAATGGAAACCTGAGGTGTCTGTATGTGTTGTTGCAGCGTCGAAAGGCTATCCCGGTGCATACGAAAAAGGAAAGGTAATAAAAGGGCTGGATGATGCCGGAAAGATGGATGATGTTGTTGTGTTCCATGCAGGGACAGCATTCAATAAAAATAAAATTGTGACAGCAGGGGGAAGAGTGCTTGGTGTAACAGCCCTTGGTAAAGATATAAAAGATGCAAAAGAAAAGGCATATAAGGCAATTGAAAAGATTCATTTTAGCGGGATGCATTACAGAAAAGATATTGCTGACAGGGCAATAAAAAGGCAGTGAACAGTTTTTAGTAAAGAATGGAGGGATTTATGAAACCAAAAGTTTTAATAGTTATGGGAAGTGATTCTGATATGCCTATTATGGAAGAAACCGGAAAGATATTAAATGAATTTGGAATTTCATATGAAATGACAATCGCTTCTGCGCATCGTTCACCGGAGAGAACAGCAAAACTTGCCCGTGAAGCTGAAAAAAAAGGGATAGAAGCAATTATTGCAGGCGCTGGCGCCGCAGCACACCTTGCAGGAGTTATTGCCTCACACACAATACTCCCCGTTATAGGAGTTCCGATAAATTCATCCCCGCTGCAGGGATTTGAATCCCTGCTTTCAATGGTCCAAATGCCACCCGGAGTGCCCGTTGCTACAATGGCAGTTGGAAAGGCGGGTGCAAAAAATGCAGCGATTCTTGCAGCAGAGATTATTGGAAGGAAGGATGCAAGGATTGTAAAAAAGCTGAAGGAATATAAAACGAGAATGGTATCTGAAGTAGAGAAAAAGGCAAAGGCTCTCAGGAAAAAGTGAAGGTACATTTAGACTGCTATCCATGTTTTCTTAACCAGACGATTATCGCAGTCAGACTTGGAACAAAAGATGAAGCAAAAAGGCAATATATTCTCGAGCGCATAGCTGGCGCTATCGGAAGGGTTGATACCTCAAAAACTCCCGCTCATACAACGACTTTTCTTCATAGAGATATTCGTGATCTCATCG
Source organism: Thermodesulfovibrionales bacterium (assembly GCA_919901705.1). GTDB lineage: Bacteria > Nitrospirota > Thermodesulfovibrionia > Thermodesulfovibrionales > UBA1546 > SCSY01. Next base: position 4,225 of record CAKKPR010000085.1, read on the forward strand.
GGGAAGACCCCTTCAAAAATATAAAAGCTGAATACAATCAAATTGCCCTTAATCTCTACCCAGCTCTTAAAAAGTACGTAGAGACAAGCGCTGACCCTTTATGGACAGCTTCAAGACTTGCGATTGCCGGCAATGTTATTGACTTCGGCATATTCACATCTGTTGACATAGAAGGCACAGTCAGAAGGGCGCTTGCAGGGCCTATCACTGTAGATGATTATTCTGCATTTAAGGATGAGATTAACCAGCATAATGAGATCCTCTATCTGCTTGATAATGCAGGCGAGATAGTCTTTGACAGGATCCTTATCGAAACCATCCTTTCATTAGGGAAAAAAGTAAAAGCAGTTGTAAAAGGCTCTGCTGTTATTAATGATTCAACAATCCATGATGCCCGGGAAACGCATCTTACGGAAATATGCACGGTTATAGAAAATGGTTCTGATGCTGTTGGAACAATTCTTGAGTGGACATCGCAGGATTTTCAGGATACCTTTAAAAAAGCTTCTTTTATTATCAGCAAAGGACAGGGAAACTTTGAAACCTTAGTTGGCCTGCAAAAGAAAATATTTTTCCTCTTTCAGTCCAAATGTAACGTAGTTTCAAAAGAACTGGGACTTTCTAATGGTTCTATGCTTTTAAAAAAATCCTGACCTGCCTAATGGCTGGGAAAATCAGATAAGACTTATCTCCTTCCGCCTCCGCTTCCGCCCGGCCTTCTTTCCCTGAATCCGCCTCTTTCTCTTGAAGGGCCTCCGTGCTCTCTTGTTGTCTGCGGTTTTGCTTCGTTTACAACAATGCTTCTTTCAAGGAAATTGCTGCCATTTAGCATCTCTACAGCCTTCTGAGCTTCTGAATCAGTGTTCATCTCAACAAAACCAAAACCTCTTGGCCTGCCTGTAGCAGCATCCTTTATTAGTTTTGTAGATACAACCTCTCCTGCCTTTGTGAAAAGTTCTTTCAGATCATCCTCTGATGCCTGAAAAGAGATATTCCCTACATAAAGTCTTTTACCCATGCTTCCTCCTAAAAATAAAATCCCAGAACCAAGGCCCTGGGGAATGCTTACATATCACTTAACGTAATGTCATATAATTTATTATGGTTAGACTAAATATGCCAGTAATCATAATCTTTGTCAAGGAGAATTTATTTTCCTCTTGACAGCCAGGTAAAATATTGATATATTGAGCTAATTCCATATCCCTAAATAGGGACAAGTTCTTTAAATCAGGATAAGGCTTTATTTTGTTGCTATAAATTCCAATGTAATTTACTGGCATAGAATTTGAGTAGTATCCTTTAGGATTTGTTTGGAAAACTTCTTTATGAAAGGGGGTGAAAATAATGAGAGTTCTTACAATTATGTTAACACTTCTGATAGCAGTAGCATTTGTTGGCAACGCATTTGCATCAAACAATATGCTCGAATTTGCTGGTGGCTCACAAGGTAAGGTTACTTTTGATGGGAAAATGCATAACCAAAAACTTGGTGCTGGTAAATGTATGGAGTGCCATAAGAATAATCAGCCTTTTCCGATGAAGAAACCAGGGGCTGAAGGTGCAGCAAAGATAGCAGCTCCTCACAAAGCAGGAGAAT
>CAKKPR010000086.1 GCA_919901705.1 Thermodesulfovibrionales bacterium
ACTGCCACCATATCTTCTATCCTCACTCCGCCAAGGCCCGGCACGTAAATGCCCGGTTCGATTGTGAAGACCATATTCTCTTTAATTGTCCCTTTCCCGTTCCGTGATATATTCGGCAATTCATGGACTTGAAGCCCCACCCCGTGCCCTGTACCATGCCCAAAGAACTCTCCGTATCCTGCCTTTTTTATAACATACCTGGCAGAATTGTCAACCTTTTTACTTTCTATGCCGGGCGAAATAATAGAAACAGCCTTTTTATTCGCCTCTAATACTGTTTGATAAATCTCCCTTTTTTTGCCCATATCGCCCCCCTTAATAAGCAAGGTTCTTGTCATATCGGAAAAATATCCTCCCGCCTCTCCTCCCCAGTCTATAACAACAAGGTCTCCGTCATTAAGCCTCTTTTCTGACGCTCTCGCATGAGGCATTGACGAATTTCTGCCGGAAGCTACTATTATATCAAATGGGATGCAACTGCACCCTTTTTTCCTGAGCCTTTCCTCAAGCATTCTTGCAAGCTTATTCTCTGTTACTCCCTTTCTTATGTAAGGCCTCACTTCAAGAAAGGCAGATTCTGCACGCGCTACAGCCATTTTTATTAAGCTTATCTCCTCATCGTCTTTTATGGCACGCAGTTTTTCTATAACATTTTTAAACGGCTTCATGACAAGGCCCCTTTTCAAAAGCCTTCTGAAAAATTCATATGATGCAGACACCTCAAAGCCAAGCCTTTTTATGCCAAACCTCCTTGAGAGCTTCAGTATGGTCTTGGCCCTCTCGCCTTTCTCTATAACTACGTCCCACCCGTTTATTCCTGTCTCAGCCTGTTCTTTGTACCTGAAGTCAGTAACAAAAACATTCCCTTCCCTTGTAATTAATAAAAAACCCGACGAGCCGGTAAACCCCGTAAGATACCTGATATTATTCATATCAGTTACAAGTAACCCGTCAATTCCTTTAAAAGACTTCCTTATCGCGGAAAGTTGCAAGGTCACCTTTACTCTTAGTTGGAAGAGAGGATATTTTTTGAAGCCCTTAAGGCAAGGAGATAACTCTCTGCACCAAGGCCGCTTATCTGCCCTGTTGCTACCTCTGCTATGTAGGACTTTTTTCTGAATTCCTCGCGCTTATGAATATTGGAGAGATGCACCTCGATCACGGGTTTGCCTACTGCTGATATGGCATCTCTTATTGCAATGCTCGTATGAGTATAAGCAGCAGGATTTATTATAAGCACATCATAATCTTTTCCCTGTATGGCATCAATTATCTCTGCCTCGCTGTTTGTCTGCATGATGGAGAGCTTCAACTTAAGCTCTGAGGCCAGGGTCATCATTTTTCCGTTAATCTTATCAAGAGAGAATGTCCCGTAAATTTCAGGCTCTCTTTTACCAAGCATATTTAAATTAGGCCCGTGTATAACTAAAACTTTCACAATTCCTCCCATCAGGTGCCGGGTTCCTGGTTTTAGGCCTCAGGTGCTGGCTACTAAAACCTGGCACCTGAAAACTGATAGCTATTCTATCAGTTTTATCTATCTAAACTCAACTGCCTCTTTTTTATCTCCTTTCCGAAAAATAGACATAGAAAGTTGTCATTGCGAGTGAAACGAAGCAATCTCGCTTTTTGCGATGAGATTGCCACGAACCCTTCGGGTTCTCGCAATGACAGGTAATTCAAGCGTTTATAGTTCTATGTCTATTTTTCGGTCCTTTCGTATTCATTGCGTTAATATTCTCACTTTAGGTAAAATATCAAAATGAGGCAAGACAGATGTCTTTTATAAGAACTAAAACATTTCCTTTGCTCCTTGCGCTGCTTATCGGCGGATGTGCATCAACAGAGATAATCCCCGTGATACCTGCAGCACAGAACTCCCCTGAAGAGATACTCAGGGCAAAAGAGATATGGCAAAAAATCGAGGAGCGAAGCAGGACAGTCGAAAATAACCCTGAATGGATAGATAATTCATACACAGGGATAAATATCAGGTCGCTCTCTACTCTGCCTATAGGTAAATATGCAGACTATAAAAAATTTCTTGATAACGGCACAGTCTATATAATCAACCATCCGGGATACTATACCTTCTTCCACCACCCGAAGATAAGCGGAAAAGACAACTCCCCCGCAAAAGGCATAATGGATATATTTCTGGAAAAGGGCAGCGCTTCATGGACAGATGTTTTTTGGGAAAATTCTCCTGAAAAAGGCGGCGCAAACAGATATAACAAAGAGTTCATAAGGATAATGAAAGAATTCGAAAGGATAGAAAGTAATTTTCTGGAGTTTAAATCCACTGAACAAAAGCTGGTTATTATTATAGTGCCAGGAAATTATAAAAAATATTCAAACTACACCTATAAAAATGGCAACGATGAATATGCCAGATATCTAAATGAGGTAACAAACCTGTCTGAATCTGTGCTTTATCTGGAATCAAAAAAGCCAAATCGCGGGCAGCTTCTGGAGGAGGATCTGAATACCCTTACCGAGTTTTTACAGAAGGCAGAGGCAACCTCGGTAATGCTCGGCGGAGAATATTTAGGCAGGTGCGAAGAAGATTTTTACAAACATCTGTCAAGAGCAACCGGCGCCGCTATCCCTGTTTTTATTGTCCCTGAGCTTTCGCCTGTTTCGCCGGATGACATGAACAGGAGGATGAAAGACCTGCTCGACTCAGGCAATAAATTAGATGTTCAGGCAGCTACATACAATATATTAAACAACAAGTATGAAAAATTAGAAACTACCCCAAAGCTCAGAAATCTTAAATCCCGTTTGAGTTATGAAAGACCGGGTGAAAATAATATCCCGGCCCCGTAAATCTGATTACCTTAAAGTTTCAGCAGCGTAAGCCCTGAAACAGGGTCAAGCTCTCTTACGGCATTAATCCCCTCAAGCTCAATAATAACTGCCTCAAGGACCAGAAATGTCTCTGATTTTTCCCGCAAACATCCAACCTTCACCATATCCTTTTTCCCAAAGGCACCATGGAAGTGGATCTTCGGGTCTTCACCCTGATAAAATATAGTACCAAGCCCAACAACCTCGTGGCTCTCTTTGAGTTCTTTCCATACAGGAACAGGAGGCATGACATCCTTCTCGGGCCCGACAACAATACTGCCTTCGCGCATGCCGCCGATAATATAAAAAATGCCTGCTCTTATATTTTCCTTTTTTGCAATATTCACAAGATTAGCAAGCACATCTTCATGGTCTTCAAACCGTGCGACAACAACCCTCCCTGTCTTCCCAGTCTGATATTTCATAAATTTTACTCCCTTATTTCTGCCATGTTCTTATTAATTTCACATCGGGCTAAGTTTGAAAACTGAATACTTGCAGCGGAGCTGACTGCTCAGGGAATAGCCGTAATGTCTTTTACAGAGGCCCCTATAACAAACACCTTGATATTATTACTCCCCTCATCCGCCGGCATCAGAAAAAAACCAGCCTTCTTTTCATCAGGCTTGGAAATAAAAAAACCCTTTTCCCATGGCATATCTCCTTCGAGATATCCAATCATTGATTCCCCATCCTTAAATTTGACAAACATCTTCCTGCCTTTTCTCTGCCTATGCTCATACTTTTTTTTCTCTCTGTACTTTTTATCGCCCTCAAAAGTCCTGACAAAGAGTATTGCTTTCAGTTCCTGCACAGATATCTCCTGAATGCTGTCCACCCCTGCTTCTTCAAACAGGATTGTCCGGGAATCCTGAGAAAATTTTTTAAGATACCCCTTCAGTAACTTGCCATGATTGAACCTTATTACAACCTTATCACCCGTTGACATGGTTAAATTCTATGGGTTGATAATCAATAAGTCAAGGAAAATTCAAGTACTGTAAACCCAATTTAGAAATATCCGGTTTTAATGTTTTAGCGGTTGGCTGTTTATTCCTGAATCCTTGTGAAAAGGTTGGTTGCTATAATCCCGAAGGCAAGAGGTACAACCCATGTGGCCACCACAGCCGGCAGTATTCCGGCATATCCCATCGATAAAAACATTGCATGGCCAAACCAGTAAAGAAGGCTTATAAAAATACCGATTGCAGTTGTGACAAGCCCCCCTCCTGTTCTCCGTCCCATGGGCAGGGATATTCCAAGCAATACCATGAAAAAATCGATAAAAGGATATGAGATTTTCGAATTCAGATCAACTATGAGCTTTAGGTTCTTAAACCCTGCTTCCTCGAGTTTCTTTGTGTATCTGAAAAGCTCTCTTATCCCCATCTCTTCAGGCTTTTGAATATCCTCTGCAAAAACAGCAGGAGACTCTATAAAAGGATATTCCAGTTCTTCGTACCTGTTTATTGATGCATCCGGTATGTTATATAAAACTATATTTTTCAGTTTCCACTTGCCCTCTGACCCTTTAACCTCAATCCATTCTGCTTCCTCAGCCTCTATCCTCTCTTTTAGAGAGCCATTGCTGACCTTGAATATGCTGATATTCTTTGAAATCTTTTTTTCAGGCACATACAATCCTATTTTTACTATTGAACCATCCGATGTCCTCAGCCATACAGTGCCTTCCCTGAATGAAAACTTTTTGCCCTTTTTTACAATTGCCTCTTTAAGTTCATGTGCCTTTTTTGAAAACTCGGGCACTATAAATTCTCCAAGGATAAAACCACAGAGGCTCAAAAATAATCCTCCAACCAAAAAAGGCCTCATAATAGTCTTTAGGCGGCCTCCTGCCGCTTTAATTGCCGTTATCTCCTCCCTTTTTTTGGCCTGGCTGAAAACAAATAAACTGCAGAGAAGTATTGCCATCGGAAGCAGATAAAGAAGGTAGCGGGGGAAATTGAAGAGGACATAAAGCAAAAGACTTTTCAGAGATGGTTTATATGGCAGAAAATCATCTATCTTATCAATAAGGTCCAGAAGGCTGAATATAGAGGCAAGCCCGATGGCAATTACAAATAAAACTTTGAAAAATTCTTTCAGGTAATACCGTTGTATTATCAGCATTGCTACCTTTTACTTTCCTCCCTGAACATCCATACCGCAAAAAACCCTAGTATAACCGTGGGACTCCATGCGCCGATATAGTGGGCAATCTTTCCTGTCCTCGCAAGATTCTCACCATAAATCAACATTATATAAAATGCAGCAAATACGAATAGCCCTATTGTAAGCCCGCCGAGCCTCCCGGTTTTCCCTGCCACCAATGACAGGGAAGGGCCGAGCAGCATAAGTATAAGGCAGACAGACGGCAATGACAGCCTCCTGTGCAGTTCAAGGTATAAGGGCACAGCATCGGGAAGAGATGCCTTTCTTGCATCACGGAACAACTCAAAGGGCGTCAGTTCACTGTTCTTCCTTGCCGGCTGGTCTGCAGCAAGGTTTAAGGCCAGATGATACCCTTCGAAAAAGATCTCAGTCGAGCTATTCATGTTTGCAATATGCATATACCCATCCTTCAGATAAAAAGAAATATCCGATGCATCTACAGATGTATCTACGTTGGAAATCTTGCCTTCCTTTGCCATCAAAACCTTCGGCTCCTTCTTGTTCCTCTCATCATATATAAATATCTCTTTCATCCTGTTTGCATCCGGCTTTTCCTTCACAAACAGGACAATATCCTTGAACAATGTTGCGAATACCCCTTCCTCTATGGCTGCCGGTGCCCGTTGTGTTATTACTGCCGAAACCGTCTCCCTCAGTTTAATCATGCTCTTTGGCCCAAGATAAAAACTCACAAGCAGCCCCGCAAAAAAACAGCTTATCCCTATCATGAAGACAGGCATAGCCATTGTCTTAAACGGCATGCCGCTTGTCCTGAGTATCACCAGTTCATTGTCAACATTCAGCCTTCCATAAGTAATCAGCGTTGCTACCAACAGAGACATCGGCAGCGTAAGAACCAACATCGGCGGCTGCAGATACAGAATTATCTTTATCATGTCAAACATGGACGCACCGACAACAGAAAGGATTCTGCTCAATCTCAGAATCTTTTCCATTATAAGAATAAAATTAAGGGATATCAGGCTCAAAAAGAATGTAAATACAAGCTCCTTGAGTATCTCCTTATGTATAGTATAGATTCTCATTTTTTGCCTAAGATATTTTACATTATTTAAAGAATCGCTGCGTGAAATCATATCCTGACTTATAAAGCAAGGCGTTTTGTATTTGGGTGTGCGACAAAAATATAGGTAAAGTTGACAATAGTTTTTATTTGCCTTATA
>CAKKPR010000087.1 GCA_919901705.1 Thermodesulfovibrionales bacterium
TTTATGTTCAAACAATGTTTTTACTTCATTCATCAGTTCATTGATGTCCTTGAACTGCCTGTAAACAGATGCAAACCTCACATAGGCAACCTTATCAAGGTCCCTGAGCGAAGACATGACCTCTTCGCCAACCCAGGTGCTCGGTATTTCCTTTACGCCAAGGTTTATCAATTTTTTCTCTATCGTATCAACAATGCCTTCAAGCGCTTCAACGCTTACAGGCCTTTTTTCACATGCCTTTTCAAGGCCTTTAAGCACCTTGGGCCTGTCAAAGGGCTCCCGCCTGCCGTCTTTTTTCACAACCATCGGAACCAAATCTTCAACGCGTTCATAGGAAGTGAAACGCTTTCCGCATTTGAGGCACTCGCGCCTTCTGCGAATTGCATCGCCTTCCTTGCTCGTACGCGAGTCAATGACCTTATCTTCTATGTTCCCGCAAAAAGGACATTTCATAATCTAATCAATATATCGGAAATCTCTTGCAGATATTTTCCGCCATCTGCTTAAACCCTCTGAGCTTTTCCTCACTCGCATGGTTTTTCAATACCTCATCTATAATATCCGCTATATTCGCCATCTCAGCCTCACCCATCCCACGTGTTGTAACAGACGGCGTGCCGAGCCTCATACCGCTGGTTACTGCAGGCGGCCTTTCGTCATAGGGAATAGCATTTTTATTAACTGTTATTCCTGCCTTATCAAGCGCCTCCTCAGCCTCTTTGCCTGTTATGCCCTTGGTTGTAAGGTCAACCAGCATGAGATGATTGTCTGTCCCGCCTGATATTATCCTGAACCCCCTTTTTATAAGTTCTTCAGCAAGCCTTTTTGCATTATTTATCACCCTCTGCTGATAATCCTTGAACTCCCTGCTCAATGCCTCTTTAAAAGCAACTGCCTTTGCAGCAATCACATGAACCAGAGGCCCTCCCTGAATTCCCGGGAATATCATCTTGTCTATTGCCTTTGCATATTCTGCCCTGCACATTATCATCCCGCCCCTTGGGCCGCGCAAAGTCTTGTGGGTTGTTGTTGTCACAAAATCTGCATAAGGCACAGGCGACTGATGAAAACCCGCAGCTATAAGCCCTGCAATATGCGCTATATCTGCCATCAGATATGCCCCAACCTCCTTAGAAATTTCAGAAAAGACTTTAAAGTCTAATGTCCTTGAATAAGCGCTCGCTCCAACAAGTATCATCTTTGGTTTATTTTCTATTGCAAGCCTGCGAACCTCTTCGTAATCAATGTAGCCTGTTTCTTTGTTAATTCCATACGGAATATTTTTATAAAGCATTCCGGAAAAGTTCACTGATGCGCCATGGGACAGATGCCCCCCGTGGCTAAGGCTCATCCCCAAAATCACATCTCCGGGTTTGAGAAATGCAAAATAAACTGCCATATTAGCCTGGCTTCCTGAATGGGGTTGAACATTTATATGTTCTGCTCCGAAAAGTTCTTTTGCCCGCTCTATTGCAAGGTTTTCAACAATATCAGCATACTCGCATCCGCCGTAATATCTTTTATTCGGATACCCTTCTGCATATTTGTTGGTGAATATAGAACCCTGAGCCTCGAGAACAGCCTGACTTGCATAGTTTTCCGATGCAATAAGGAGGATCTTTCCTCTTTCTCTTTCTATCTCTTTCTGAATCGCTGAATAAATGTCAGGGTCGGAGAGCTTAAGTCTTTCAAAGTCCATGTTTTATAAATCGTTCCTCTATCAGTTTAATCTTTTTAAGACGATTGGCATGCCTGCCCCCTTCAAATTCTGTGCTGAACCATGTCCTCACAATCTCTTTTGCGAGATCCCTCCCAACGATCCTCCCGCCTATCACAAGCACATTCGCATCATTGTGCATTCTGCTCATCTTTGCCGTAAACATGTCATTGCAAAGAGCTGCCCTTATATTCGGAATCTTGTTTGCGACAATTGACATGCCTATGCCTGTCCCGCATATGAGTATGCCCCTCTCCACATTGCCTGCAGAAACCGCTTTAGAAACCTTCTCTCCAAAGTCGGGGTAATCAACACTTTGCGGGCTATCTGTGCCAAAGTCAATGCACTCTATCTTCATCTCATTCAGAAGAGAGACAAGTTCTTTTTTTAGATCTATGCCGGCATGGTCACTGCCAATTGCTACTTTCATTTTTTTATCCCGGATACGTATCTTATCTGAGAATTTAAGTCTAAGTCAACCCTTCGGCTTTATAGCAAATACTGTTTTTCTCAGTCCTGCTGTTACGGGTTTCGTTTCCAATTATTGATAAATGTCTCTATCGCTGACCTGTATTCGGGAAGAAGCGCAACAAACCTGACGCCGTACTGGAATGTCCTGACGGCCTTTCTTA
>CAKKPR010000088.1:0-2346 GCA_919901705.1 Thermodesulfovibrionales bacterium
GAATTTCCACTGGTAAATTCTATAGAGGTGAAGGGCCTCAAGAGGATAGAGGAGGGGGCTGTAAAATCCAGGATAACGCATAAAACAGGCGAGCCGATGGCAAGCGAGAAGACTGCCAATGACATAAAAAATATTTACAAGATGGGTTACTTTGATGATGTAAAGGTTGAGATAGAACCGTTTGAAGGCGGAGTAAAATTGATATATCTGATAAAGGAAAAACCTTCGATCATAAAAATAGATTTCCAGGGCAATAAAGAGTTTGATGATGAAAAACTGAAGGAAAAAATAACAATAACGTCCAACTCCATAGCAGATATTGTTTTGATTCAGGATAATGCAGACAAGCTCCACGCCTTTTATGAGGAAGAGGGCTATTGGCTGTCAGCGATTGTCCCTGTTGTGAACAAGACAAGCGATGATGAGGTTTCACTTACCTATCAGATAGAGGAAGGCCCCAAGGTAAAGATAAAGGACATAATCCTTGAGGGGAATAAGGCTATGTCAACAAAAGAAATAAAGAAGGTGATGAAGACAGACACCTGGTGGTTATTTTCCTTTATGACATCTTCAGGATACTACAAAAAAGATGAGATGAATTCTGATCTGGGAAAAATAAGAGACCTGTATTTCAACAATGGTTATATCAAGGTTGCCGTAACAGACCCGAAGATCCAGCTGTCAGCTGACAAGGAAGGGATGACAATAACAATCCTTATTTCTGAGGGAGACCAGTTCAGTATTTCCTCCATAGGGATTGAAGGGAACAAGGCATTTTCCGAGGATGAATTAAGAAAGAAGATAAAGTCTTCTTCCCAAAGTGTGTTAAACAGGTCAGTGCTGAAGAAAGACGTAAATGCCATGGTAGATATGTATTCGGAAAAAGGTTATGCGCTTGTGAGCATATATCCGGATATGATGCCTGATGACGCTACACGGCAGGTCAGGGTAATTTTTAAGATTGAGGAAGGCGATATTTACAGGATAGGCAGGATTGAAATATCAGGGAATATAAAGACCAGGGATAAGGTTATAAGGCGCGAGGTGCGTTTCGATGAAGGGGAGACATTTAATGGCGCACTCCTCAAAAGGACTTACGAGAGGATTAATAACCTTAATTATTTTGAAACTGTTGATTTGCAGCCAAAGCCGCGGCCAGAGGAAAAACTCGTGGACGTTGATATAAAGGTGAAGGAAAAGCCGACAGGTTTTCTCAGTGTGGGAGGCGGATACAGCTCTATTGATAAGCTGATAGGCACTGTGGATATCACGCAATCCAATCTTTTTGGAAGGGGACAGTATTTGAAATTAAAAGGCGAACTCGGCGGCAGAAGCTCATTGTATGAGCTTTCATTCAGGGACCCATGGTTTCTGGATAAACCGGTTCTATTCGGCACCGGCATTTACAAGACGACAAGAAAATTTATAGGTTATGAAAGAAAAGGAGCAGGCTTTGATGTATCGCTGGGTAAAAGCCTGGCTGAATACTGGAGAGGCGATATTACATATAACTATGAAAAGGCCACTATATATAATGTAGACTCAAATTCCTCATCGTTAATAAAGTCCCAGGAAGGCTCAAAGACAACGAGCAGCATTACGCCCGGGGTTGGCAGGGACACCAGGGACAATTTTCTGGACCCTCACACCGGTTCAAGGAATTCCATGTATGTGACTTATGCCGGACTTGGCGGAGACAATAATTTTGTGAAAGCAAATATTGACTCAGGATGGTTTTTCCCTGTATATGAAACTACCTTTTCACTCAGGGGCCGCTATGGTTATGGGTCAGGCATTTCCGGCAAGCCGCTGCCATTGTATGAAAGGTATTATGTCGGAGGCATATATACTGTCAGGGGCCTTGGTTTTGGCGAGGGAGGGCCCAGGGACAGTTCCGGCAGGGTTGTTGGAGGTACAAAGCAGGCTATCTTCAATGCAGAATATGTATTCCCTCTGATTACTGAATTGAAACTTAAGGGTGTTGTATTTTATGATGCAGGCAAGGCATATGATTCATGGAGCGATGAAAGGCTCAGATATACCGCAGGCGGCGGGATAAGGTGGATTTCTCCGATAGGGCCGCTGAGGGTGGAATGGGGATACAATCTGGATCAGAAGCAAGGGGAGAAACAAAGCCGCTGGGAATTCACATTCGGCACTTTTTTCTAAATAAAAATTAAGGTCTACGACCTGTAATAAGGAGGAAAAGATGAAAAAAATATTTTTGGTGGTGCTGGGTATAGCTATGCTTGCTGCGACAACAGCAATGGCAACTGAGGGGATGAAGATAGGCTATATTGACCTTCAGCGCGCGCTTGTGGAATCAGATGCAGGCAAAAAGGCAAA
>CAKKPR010000088.1:2446-4395 GCA_919901705.1 Thermodesulfovibrionales bacterium
CTGTGCGCAGGGCAGCCTCCGTGACAGCTGTTGTGCAGGATACAGGAGGCCTGAGGACATGTATTTCTGCTGAAGGTTCTGAAGAATTCAAGCCTTCTGTGATTCCATATGCTTTCAAAACTGTCATGAAGCAGATTGCCCAGCCTGAATTCTTTTATCCCGAAAAACAGATTGCAGGGATAGACCGAGCCATCCGGCAGCAAACCCAGTTTAGTTGTGCCTGCAGGGCATCTCACTTTTGAAAGTTCCGGATAAGTTGCAGTATCTGGGATAAAGCCGGAACAATAGACAGCGCCTGTCATTTGTAATTTAAGTCTCTGTACAGAGAACAGGAACTGGGGAAAAGGCATGGCATTTTTAACATGCCCGGTTACAAGCACATCCGGATAAAGAAGATAAAATCTGTCCGGCCCTGAAATAAGTATCCTTTTCAATAATTTTATGTCAACGTCATCCGGAAAGACCATTTTTATTACGGGCCTGTATTTTTTAATAAAGACCTTTATTTTTTTAAAAGATAGCCTGTTGTTGATTGAAATACCGACATTGACCTTTGCAAACCTTTCCATAATCTCCGACAGCGCTGCTATGTCTGTTCCGTTGGAACTCAGATTAAGGTTAAAGCTTTTCTTCCCGGCATATTCAAGCATGGGAATGATATCTTTGTGCAGCGTGGGTTCTCCGCCCATTATATCCAGAGTGTTTATATTCAGGCCGGCCAGTATGTCAGCCATGCTTCTAAAGTTGCTCAGTGTTATATCATCACAAAAGGGCATTGTCTGATTGAAACAAAAAGCACATGAGAGATTGCATCTCATGGTGGGATAAAATTGAATATAATCAGGCGCTAATTTCATGATGCCTCTTCATTTGAAATTCTAATCTATTTCAAAACGCACTGCAAATTATTTTAGAATTGATTTTGGTGTTATGAAATTGGTTAATATAGAAAATGGGTTATAAAATTATTCATGAGAAAGTAGCAGCGTTTCTGCCATGATACTCTTCCTGCTGTCATTTCTTTTAATTTACAGCGGAACGCATCTCTATGCATTCCTTAAGGCCAGGGCAGCCTTTGCCTTTGGGACTGTGACCGGTATTTATCTGACAGCCTTCATGGTGTTAATGATTTTTGCCCCGTTTATAGTGCGCCTGTCTGAAAGGTATGGGTTTGAGTTTGCTGCGCGCCTTATATCTTATACAGGATATATCTGGCTGGGGCTCCTGTTTTTGTTTTTTTCTGCTTCACTTGTCTTTGATATTTACAGCCTTCTGGTATATGCAGGCGGCCTCATGCTTAAAAGGGATTTATCCGGCATTGATATTCCTGCCAGACTGTCTTTCTTCATATCTCTTTTTCTTGCAGTCATTATAAGTTTTTACGGCTATTTCGAGGCAGGGAATATTGTTACCGAGCGGATAATAATCAAGACTCCTAAAATTCCAAAAGAGGCCGGCAGGCTTAAGATAGTCCAGATTTCTGATGTGCATATCGGGCTGATTATCAGAGGAGAAAGATTAAAGAGGATTCTGGAACAGGTGAAGAATGCAGGGCCTGATGTTTTAGTTGCAACAGGAGATCTTGTTGATGGACAGATTAATAACATCGGGGAGCTGGCAGAACTCTTTAAAGGCATCAAACCAAGATTCGGGAAGTTTGCGATAACAGGGAATCATGAATTTTATGCAGGACTTGCTCGGGCGCTTGATTTTGAAAGGGCCGCTGGTTTTTCAGTTCTGAGGGGACAGGGCTTGACAGTTGGAGATATGCTCAACATCGTTGGTGTTGATGACCCTCAGGGGAAGGCTTATGGGGATTTCAAAGATATTCCGGAAAGGGAATTGCTCTCAGGGCTTCCGAAGGGAAAGTTCACTTTACTGCTTAAACACAGGCCGCTTGTTGATAAAACTGCTGTCGGCCTTTTTGACCTGCAGCTTTCAGGACATGC
>CAKKPR010000089.1:0-7513 GCA_919901705.1 Thermodesulfovibrionales bacterium
TGTTTTAATTGTATCTCAGGCTCGTAGCTCAGGGGGAGAGCGCTTCCTTGACACGGAAGAGGTCGGCGGTTCGATACCGCCCGGGCCTACCATATTTTTTAATTACATAGTCTTATAAACACTTTACCTATACAACCTCAAAAACCCCTCAACTGTCAGTCCTGCCTTTTTAATCTGGTCTCTTAACAGTCCCTGCTTTATTGTCTTGCCTTTATGCACAGGGATTGAGAGGACATACTCACTTCCTTCTTTTGTGAGCTTTACATGGCTTCCTCTTTGCCCTTCATTTCTCCATCCATCCCTTTCAAAAGCCTTTACAACCCTATCAGGCTTAAGGTTATGAAGGCTGCTCATGCAACTTTTTTAACTCGGAATCGAGCCGTACCGACCTTTCTCTTTTCCTCTACAACCTCAAGATGTCCTGCTATTGCATCCCTTATCATCTCAAGCGCTTCCTCTATTGTATCGCCCTGAGAGGCACATCCGGGCAATGAAGGGCACTCAACCCAGAATCCGCCGTCTTCTGTATCTGCATGAAGAACTACAGAATATTTTTTGCCTTTGACTGTAACAGTGTATTTCTTCTCTCTTTGCAAGGCTACAACCTCACCCTTAAGCCCTTCCACTATCTCGCCCAAAGCAATAGAGAAGACAAGCTGTCCGCTTTTCAGGGTGTCAATGATTTCCTTCTTGTCTTTTGTAAGCACAAAGATTGTTTCACCGTCTGTCAAAAACCTCAATTCAGAAAGAGGCTTCTCTATCTCCGGCATGTTCTTTTTGAGATAGGTTATAGCCTTTCTTATTTTTTGAAGGCTGATGCCTTTATCCATAAGGGTCTTTGCAACTCTCAATTGAATAAGGTCATTAAAAGAATAAAGCCTTACAGAGCCATAGCCTGTTGCCTCGCTTACAGAAGGCTTTATAAAATGGGTGCTGTCCCAGTAATCAATCTGCCTGAAACTTAAACCTGTTATCTTTGATACGGCCTTGCTGTTAAAGTTCATCTTAAACCTCCATTAAGGTTATAAATACATTGTTGTAATTATGATACTGAAAGGTTTGATTGATGTCAAGGGAAATTTATTGGACTTACGCTAATTGATTCCTGATGTTAAATGAACTTTGAAGGCACGACCCTCATCACCTTTTTTCACACGGAAGAGGTCGGCGGTTCGATACCGCCCGGGCCTACCATTTTTTTTAATTACATAGTCTTATAAACACTTTACCTATACAACTTCAAAAACCCCTCAACTGTCAATCCTGCCGGGCAGGACAGACAGGTTTTAATGAGCAGAGGACTCGACGTGGAACTTAAGCCCTAACGCCCGCACAACTTTCAGTATCGTAGCAAACTCGGGATTTCCGCCCGGTGACAGCGCCTTGTAAAGACTTTCACGCCCAAGCCCTGTTTCACGGGCGATCTGTGACATCCCTTTGGCGCGGGCAATATCTCCGATAGCGGCTGATATTACGACTGGATCGCTGTCCTCAATAGCAGCCTCCAGATAAGCAGCCATGTCCTCCTTGGTTTTGAGGTGTTCAGCCGCATCCCATGGAGTGGTTTTAACTTTAGTCTTTTTCATGTTCGGTCCTCCTTAAGTGTTCGTAATAATTGTATCCCAAGAGATACATAAAGGCAAGCCTCAAAAATTGGCGACCCATGCCTATTGACAAAAACACTCAAATATCCGATACTTTGACAAATATTTAAGCAGGGGGGCGGTATGAGATATTACTTTTTAGCTTTTGTATTTCTTATATTTGGATTTTTTTTAGCAGCACCTACGCAGGCCGCTTTCCAGTTTAAAACCAAGGATGGTGTGACATTTACATGGCTCAATTTCTCATTTACAGAAGATGGTTATTGCACTTTAAAAAACGGTGGCAAATTTTGCATGCCAGCAAGCAATATTGTTAGCATCAAGGAAGTTGAACCCGATGCGTCTGTTACCAGCACAGAAAAAGAGACTTCTTCCGCCGTTGGTGTCATGAACAAAAATTTTAGCCGCGATAGCGGGGATGTAAATTTAAGTGGGAGTGGACACAGAGGCCATGAAAAAACCGATGGATACTATAACCGCGAGGGGTCAACGACGTCTTACACGAAAGGAATTACTGATGCCGACGTTAGGAGGCTTGAATTAGAAGAATTGGCGAATAAGCAGACAGCTGAGGAACGACGTGAGCAACGACAAAGGGAAAAAGAACAGAAAGAATATATTGATAAGGAGATAGCGAAGACAAAAAAACACGAAGCGAAACAAGAGGCAACGATGGAAAAATTTAGAGAAGAGGCTGGGGTAGGAGGACGGACACCTACTAAGCCTAATGAGACAGTTATCATTGTAGTACCACCCAAATAATAATTAATAGGGGTAACGTTGCTTAATCCCCTTTAAAAATCCTACACCGCTATCTCACGCAGAATCTTTTATCTTTTTATTCATCGGCCTAACCTATTGCCTCTGCTTCTTAAATGCCTTTAGCACATCAGGGTCAAACACTATATTCTTTCCAATCCGGCTGTGCTTCAGGATACCATCCTTTACCCATCTTCTAACTGTAATTTCTGCAACCTCAAAATATTCTGCTGCCTCTTTGATAGTGAAAGGAGACCGCCTTATATCACTGAACACTTCCGCATGGGTATAATGCTCTTTTTCAAAGCCAAGCCTTGCAATAATAGAAAAAAGTCGTTCCCTTTCTCTTATCGGCATATCAAGGATTTCTTCATAAACTTTTCTTGCTGTTAGCATGGTTATTCCACCTCCCTGAGATATTGTTTAAGTTCACGATAGAAATTTTCATGCGTGCCTATCGTGTAAAATACTATGCTATTGCTTCCTGTTTTATAGGCTATTAAATATTCCTGTCTCTGAAACTTAAACTTATGCACTCTCAATCCTGTTAAGTCGCCTTTTTTAGCCTCTCCCATATCAGGAGTATTTCTAACGCCTTCAACTTCATCCTCAATCGCCAACTGAAATGCTCTGGATTGCTTTTTAACAAACTTCTTGAATGGCGGTTTGTATAAAATATCCATGATTAGCTTAATGATAATTTATTTTATCATGCATGTCAATAAAAATTCTATCTTGTGTCAAGGCAAAGTAGAAAAATAAACAAGGGATAACACCCTGCAAGATGCTATCCCTTGTTTTTCAATTAAACCGCTATTTCAAGCAGAATCTTATCGTAATTCACAACAGGCATTGTCTTTTCCCTGCCATTAGATTTACCCTTTTCAAGTTCAATCAGTCCCATCTCTGCAAGGTAATGCACATCATCCGATACATTTTTTGTATCCCTGTCGAGTATCTTTGCAAGCTCATATATTGACTGCGGATGATGCTTCTTTATTGCCTTCAAAATCCTTAACCGCTCATCAGTGATGAACTTTCTCATAGCTTTTAATGACTCAAAAGATACAGCAGATTTCTTTACATCCTTGCCTTTGGCAATTTTCTTAACATCACGCATTACCTCAGCTATAAACTCTTTTTCGTTCTGAATTTCAATCTTAATGTTTTTTACCTTCATGTTTAGCCCTCCTTACATCCTCAAAAAAGTCTCTTATAAGATTCTCAATGCCTTTGAATGAGTATTTAACCTCTCTGTCTCTATAATGCCTATGGTCTCCTTTATACTCTCCGTTGTCATAACCGATAACCCTTTTGCCGTCTTTGATAAAAGCCAATGAATATTTAAAGCCATGTGGTTTATCTTTGCTCTGCTCTACACGCCATATCTTTATCTCTATAATATCTCCATTCTCATAACCTCTTTTAAACATATAAAACGGTTCGGCTTTCATATAGGTTATATTATACCATAGGCTTAAAAAAGGGAATTTAAAAAGGGGATAACACCTGAGATGCTATAACTTAAAAACTCCTACACCACTATTTCAAGCAGAATCTTATCGTAGTAATTATCAGTGAATCTTCTTTTAATCAGGGGAAGCTATCAGGAGTAATAGCTTCTCGGCCTCTATAGCCGATCCCCGGTAATCAGTTATGCCTTCAAAAACTTCTTAATCCTTTTCGCAACGAGCTTGTATATCTCCTCTTTATCACGCTTTCCTATGCCAAAAATTTCCACCACCTCAATATAATCCCTCAATATCCTATAGACAATGCGATACTTTTTCTTGTGGAAATAAAGCTTGTAAAAACCGGTTAGGTCTATTCCAAATTTATTGCCCAGTGGTTTTCCCAGGAATGGATTTTCAGAAAGGGCGTCTATCTTTTGGCCTGCTTCTTTTTTTAATGACTTATCGAGGTTTTGAAGATCGCTTTCAGCATCAGGGATGAATTCAATCTTATAAGCCATGTCTCTTTTTTATCTTTTCCCATGGGATATTTTTAGAGCGGTTATGACCTTTCAGTCTTTTCTCCACAGTCTCGGCTACCTCAAGATGTTCAAGAATGTCCTCTGCCTGTTTTAAAAGCTCATATTCATCCGCAGAAAGAATCACTGCTGCCATTTTATTATTCCTGAGAACATATAATGGCTCTCCTGTCTCAGATACTTCCCTTAGTTTTTGCGTAAGCTCTTTCTGCAATTTCCCAACAGGGATCATCTTTTCTGTGTTTACTAACATATTTCACCTCGGATAATTTAATACATACTATTATACATAAAATATTACTTATGTCAATAATACCAATTGTCTCCTCTTTTGGATGATAACAGACAGGCAGAAAAATAGGGGAAAGGGCAGTAAAGCCTCTTCCCCTGACAAACCAAACCTCATTAACTGGCAAGCACTTAGAAAAATATGGTAAACTTTCATGTGCTTCAGGGGTACCATTTTTTTAAATATAACTTGGAGGGTTAAAAATTAAATTACGATTTGCGGATAACAGCGAAAAAGAGCTTACTGACCTCTCAGAGATAAAAAAAGAATTCAGGAAGAGCGGGGCTTTAGCATTCAGGCTTGCTTCAGATTTAAAAGACCTGGATTTTGTAAAAGACATTTCATCCGAAGCCACGATTGATATTATCACTTTTGATTCCCCTGAAGGCAAAGAGATTTACAGACACAGCACGTCCCATATACTGGCACATGCTGTCAAAGAATTGTTCCCTGCTGCAAAACCTGCAATAGGCCCTGCAATAGATGACGGCTTTTATTATGACTTTGATATGGACAGTCCATTCACGCCTGAAGACCTTACTGCAATAGAAAAGAAGATGTCCGAAATAATCAAGAAGAATAATCCGTTTGTAAGAAAAAATATACCAAAGAAAGATGCGATAGACTTGTTCAAGAAAATGGGCGAGGATTATAAGGTTGAGCTTATTTCGGAGATAGCTGATGAGGAAATGTCCATATACGAGGAAGGCGGTTTTGTTGATTTATGCCGCGGGCCTCATGTTTTTTCAACAGGGGCAATTAAGGCATTCAAGCTTCTGAGCATCGCAGGCGCATACTGGCGCGGTAATGAGAAGAATAAAATGCTTCAGAGGATTTATGGAACGGCTTACGATTCTAAAGAAAAGCTAAAAGAACATCTCGATTTCCTCGAAGAGGTCAAAAAAAGAGACCACAGAAAACTCGGGAAAGAGCTCGACCTGTTCAGCGTAAGCGAGGACATAGGCCCCGGACTGATTCTCTGGCATCCTAACGGAGCGATTATAAGAAAGACTATAGAAGATTTCTGGAGAGACGAACATTACAAGGCAGACTACAAACTGCTTTATTCACCGCATATAGCAAAACTCAACCTGTGGCAAAAGAGCGGGCATCTCGACTTCTACAGGGAAAACATGTATTCGCCGATGGAGATAGAGGGCGTAGATTATGAACTTAAGCCTATGAACTGCCCGTTCCATATAAGCGTTTACAAGAGCTCTCTAAGGAGCTACAGGGAGTTTCCTGTCAGGTACGCGGAACTCGGAACTGTTTACAGATATGAGCGTTCAGGGGTATTACACGGGCTGCTTCGTGTCAGAGGGTTTACTCAGGATGACGCCCATATATTCTGCAGGGAAGACCAGATGGAAGACGAGATACTGAATATACTCGATTTCACGCTTTTTATCCTTAAGACATTCGGATTTGATTCATATGACGTCTATCTCTCAACCCGGCCTGAAAAATATGTAGGGACTCAGGAGAACTGGGAAAAGGCAACTAATGCGCTCAGGCAGGCCCTTGAGAAAAAGGGGCTGTCATATCAGGTAGACCCCGGAGAAGGCGTGTTCTACGGCCCGAAGATAGACATAAAAATAAAGGATTCCTTAAACAGGTACTGGCAGTGCAGCACGATTCAGGTTGACTTCAATAACCCGGAAAGATTTGATATTAACTTCAGAGGAAGTGACGGAAAAGACCACAGGCCTATAATGATCCACCGCGCCCTGATGGGCTCGCTGGAGAGATTCTTCGGGGTTCTCATAGAGCATTATGCCGGTATATTTCCTCTCTGGCTTGCGCCTGTTCAGATCGGGATAATTACAATAGCAGAAAGACATTCTGATTATGCGCTGGGAATTGCGCGCAGTTTAAAGGCTGAAGGCCTCAGGGTCGAAACAAATCTTGAAAATGAAAAAATTGGCCATAAAATAAGAGAGGCCACTATCAGAAAAGTGCCTTATTTGGTTATAATAGGCGACAAAGAGATAGCTGAAGGGAAACTGACTGTAAGAAAGCGCAGCGGTGAAAACATAGGGCCGTTTACGGTAGAAGAATTTACCGGTGTAATAAAAAGCGAGATAAAAAATAAAAAATAAGTTACAATATTCAGCTTTGGCAGTTTTGAACTGCGGGTATTTTATATGGAGGTGAAGGTATAAGCAAGAACATAAGAGTAAACGAACAGATAAGGGCAAAAGAAGTAAGACTTATTGACGGAGAAGGAAAACAGGTAGGCGTTATCCCTGTGAGAGAAGCATTAGTTATGGCTGTAGAAAAAGACCTTGACCTGGTAGAGGTATCGCCGGAAGCAACCCCCCCGGTCTGCAAGCTGCTGGACTTTGGTAAATATAAATATCAGTTGAGTAAAAAGCAGACTGCAGGTAAAAGGATTGATGTAAAAGAAGTAAAAATCAGGCCCCAGATAGATATACATGATCTGGAGTTGAAAGTTAGAAATATAAGACGTTTCCTGGACGAGGGTAATAAGGCAAAGGTCATGATGTTCCTCAGGGGAAGAGAAATGGCCAGGCCTGATCTCGGGATGAAAGTCTTTGAGAAAATTTCACAGATGCTGACAGGAAAGTTCAATATAGAGGTTATGCCGAAACTGGAAGGCAAGAGTATCACAATGGTAATAGCGCCAGGCGGCAAGTAAAGGAGGTTAATAATATGCCAAAAATTAAAACACATAGAGGGGCAGCCAAGAGATTCAAGCTTACAGGCACAGGCAAGGTAAAGAGGAGCAAGGCTTTTAAGAGCCATATTCTTACACACAAGTCTGCAAAGAGAATGAGGGGACTGAGAAATGCAACTCTTGTTGACAAGACACAGGAGAAGAGCATAAAAAGACTTTTACCGTATATGTAA
>CAKKPR010000089.1:7613-9011 GCA_919901705.1 Thermodesulfovibrionales bacterium
AGGAGGAATTAAGATGCCAAGGGCTAAAGGTGGATTTAAAACAAGAAGAAGAAGAAAAAAACTGCTTGAGAAGGCAAAGGGATACTATAGTGCTAAGAGCCGCCTTTTCAGGATAGCAACGGAGGCGGTTGACAAGGCATTACAATATGCCTACAGGGACCGTAAAGTAAAGAAACGTGAATTCAGGTCTCTCTGGATTATAAGGATTAATGCTGCGGTCCGGGCAGCAGGTTTAACTTACAGCCAGTTTATAGCAGGGCTTAAAAAGGCACAGATAGCATTGAACAGAAAGACGCTTGCGGATATGGCCTATAATGATCCAAAGGCATTCAATGCCATTGCAGAGACAGTTAAGAAAAAACTTGCCGCATAGAAGCGGCGGGTAACTATGCCTGATAACGATTCCCTTAAAAAAATCTTCCTCGCTGAATTAAACATAGCTGCGTCTGTTGCGGAACTTCAACAGCTCAGGGTCAAATATCTAGGTAAAAAAGGGGCGCTGACCGCGCAGCTCAAAAGCCTTTCCACTCTGCCGGCTGAAGAAAGACGGTCTTTTGGAAAGACAGTAAATGAACTTAAAGAATTCATTGAGACTGAAATATCTGCAAGGGCATCTGTTTTAGGCAATGCAGACCTCAGAAAGAGGCTGGCCTCAGAAGCTATTGATATAACCCTTCCCGGCAAATATACACCATGCGGCAGTGAACATCCGATAAACAAAGTCCTGAAAGAGATTATAGATGTATTTATCACTATGGGATTCGGCGTTGAGGAAGGGCCGCAGGTAGAACTCGACTACTATAATTTCGAGGCCCTTAATATGCCGAAAGACCATCCTGCAAGGGATATGCAGGACACATTCTATATCACTGACGATGTGATGTTGAGGACTCATACTTCACCTGTGCAGATCAGGGTGATGGAGCAGAAAAAACCTCCGCTGAGATTCATAGCTCCAGGCAAGGTTTACAGATGCGATGCGGATGTATCTCATACGCCGATGTTCCATCAGGTCGAAGGGCTGATGGTAGACACAAACATAGCATTCAGCGACCTTAAGGGTGTTTTAGAGACTTTCATCCACAGGATATTCAGTCCTGATACTCCTGTAAGGTTCAGGCCCAGCTTTTTCCCTTTCACAGAGCCCTCAGCAGAGGTTGATATCGGTTGTGTCTTTTGCAAAAGAAGGGGATGTCCTGTATGCAAGAGCACCGGATGGCTTGAGATACTCGGAGCAGGAATGGTTAATCCGCATGTATTTGAGATGGTTGGCTATGACCCTGAGGCTTATACGGGATTTGCATTCGGAATGGGAGTTGAGAGGATAACCATGCTTAAGTATTCAATAGACGACATACGCCTCTTCTACGAAAACGATATACGCTTCCTGCGCCAGTT
>CAKKPR010000090.1:0-8807 GCA_919901705.1 Thermodesulfovibrionales bacterium
TGAAAGAATTTATTTAATTCCTCACTAAACCCTTTCTTATGTGCTCTTGCTCCACTCGTTTGCGAGTCGCAACGACCTACAGTCTTCATTTCGTTCATCTTTTATTCTTCCTCATAGCAATTGTACCATTAATCCCTCTTCTGTTTCTCCGGCGCTATCAACTGCGGCGTTTGTTCGTTATTGTACTGCTTCCTGGCAATACGCTCCACCTGTGGCTTGATGTAGGAATGCAGTTCATTAATATCCAGAGAACCATCCTGTTTGACAAAGTCTTCGTTCTTAATCCCTTTGAGCATGAAGTACGTGAACAACCCATGCCCTTTTTCATCATACGTTGAACTGATCTGGTCGCCCGACGAGGCAGACATGACAGTCATGTTTTTTGAAAGCTTTATATCCTGTTCAAGATTCATAACAAGCGGCCTTGCGCCTTTTGCTATTACAGACTTCCCTCCTGCTCCGGAAAAACAGGAATCAAGCACAACGATAATTTCCCTTGTCTGAAGCCGTCCGAGGGCTTCGTACATCCTCTTCAAAGAATACCCGGTCTGGTCAATAAATGAAGGATCTCCGTCATAGGGCACGAGATAGGCGCTGCCTGTCCTGGGGTCCGGAGCGCCGTGGCCGGAATAATACACAAACACGGTGCTCTCCTTCTCTACATTATTCACAAGCCATTTTTCAAAATATTTTTCAAAATCACTTTTTAGCGCTCTATCATTTAATAACGTAATTACATTCTCTTCGGGATATCCAAGCACCTTGGTTAAATAGTCAGTCACTGTCTGAGCGTCATGTGTTGCGAAGTCGGCCCCGGGAAGCTTTTGGCGGTACCGCTCGATTCCTATCACAATGGCGTATGATTTATTATTATTTAGTTTTGATTTTGCCGCAGGTATATCGTCCACATCGGATTTTATAATGCGCAGTTCATCCCTGGATGACGCTTCCACCACCGATTGTTCCGCCTTTGCCCTCATCTGGGAACGATAAACTACAGCAAGCTTTTCATAGTCGGAATCAACCGCCCTCATAATCTGAGATACGATGTCATTGGCTGTCCGTTGGAGTATCTCTTTGGCGTCAGCGTCCCCCTGAAAGCTTGCCCCGAACAGGGTAAACATCGTGAGCGGGTACGCCTGGATGTCATAGGTTCCCGTCGATTGGACATGGTACTGGCCCTGCACCTTCCCATCCCCCGAATATATCGTGACATCGCCCTTGACCGGCCAGTCCGAGTGGTAATGAAGAGGAATGATCCCCAGGGTCCCTATGCTGAGGAGCCCCAGCCCGACGAGCCGGGACGTGTCGCTCTCATGGGAGGAGCTGATCTCGACCTTCAGTACCAGACCGGAGCTGTCCTTCGTGAAGATGCTGGAGGCTGGAGGCTGGTTCAGCGCTCTTATCAGAAGGTCGCGGAATCCCGGCCATTCCTCACTCCCGCTCCCGCTCTTCTGCTCGCTGACCTGCTCAAGCCTGAAGATAGGCGGCCTTTGGGATTCCTTCAGGTCGACTGTTGGAGGGCCAAGAGCGATGGCGCAGCCGCTAACCATAAAAAACAAGCAGAAAATCAAGCAGAACAAATACTTTTTGATATTCATGATTGCTCCCTTTGCCTGAATGTTAATAATATCCTTATTATAACACTTACGCAAAAGGTTTCCCATATACAGCCAAGCCTGAGTTCAGGGGGCTTCTGTTGCCTTTTACGTCTCCGTCTGATTAAGGATTATATTCATCCACACTACATTAAGAGTATCCCCGTAATCTTTTAGAAAATTTTCCATGCCGCCTTCGGGGTTTTCATTCTTTTTATACCGCTTGAACATCCTCTCTATATATCCAAGAACCAGCTGCTTATCTCCTGCCTTATACGGATAAACACACCCGCTCATAACAGACTTGCCATCCAGCGTTAACAGCCTTGTTGCAAATATGTCGCCCTTCTTTAAGCCTCTTGTCATGGCCTTCTCTCTTAAAACAAATTCCCCGCCGAGGAGCAGGTCTTTGAGGGTGATCTTTTTATCCCTGGAGACAGACGCAACCTCATAAAGACTTATTAAAGAACACTTGATTTTATTCAGAAGCGCAAGTTCGTCATCTTTCAATTCTTTATTGCACGCAGCATAGATGTTTAAAAAAGTCTCTTTGGCTTCATTTGCCTTATAATCAAAAATAAGCCAATCCTCAAAATTTATGAACCCGAGAGCAAGCGCAGTGCCTTTAAGAAACTCTTCAGGATCTTTTTCATCCCAGAAATATTCATACGCCTTGTCGATTGCATCCGCATGACTTGCCCTGACATAATTTATAACTGTTTGAACCAGATTTGCCTTAAGCGTCTCTTCTTTTCCCATGTCCACTTCTCCTTTATGATTTATCTGGCACTATATCACATAATAATGCCGGGCATCAAGCATCGAAAAATAGACATAGAAGGTTGTCATTGCGAGCAAAGCGAAGCAATCTCGTAGTTTGTGATAAGATTGCCACGAACCCTTCGGGTTCTCGCAATGACAGCTAAATCAATGGTTTCATAATTCTATGTCTATTTTTCGGAAGCAAACCGCTCCTTGATTTTCAAATCATTTACTTGATAAGCTAAAAACATGCTGAAAGACTTTTTCAGGAGCCTCTCGTTGAATAAAAAACTTATACTGATGATGCTGTTCCTCAGCTTTGTCCTGACATCAATCCTTATGGTCTTATATTCTCAATCCGAAAAAGCAATGTTCAAGGAGTTTGAATCACAGATTGTTGAACTCTCAAAAGCCATACAGGTCGGCGTTGAAGAAATAACGAGCCAGGGTTCTACGGATGAGATGAGGCTTTACCAGTACCTTAAGAGCCTGAATGCAAAAGGGGTAAAGGAGATATCGATAATCAATAATGCAGATGAAATAATTGCAAGCACAAACCTCACAAAGGTCGGCAATCCTGTAGGCCCAAAGAAAAAAGAACTTATCATAAAGGCAGAGCTTGGCGAGTCTGTTTCGAAAGAAGAAGGCAAGGTATACAATGTCATAGTGCCAGTTATAGCCGGTCAGGAACATCACGGGTATATCCATCTCAGGATTAATACAGATGATTTCTCAAAGGTCATGCGCATAAATATGATAAAAAGGATAATAGGCAGTCTCCTGGTCTTTGCACTAGGCATTGGCATGGCCATGTTCCTGTCCTGGAGATATACAAGACCTATCCATGACGTTGTTTCTGCCGCAAAAAGGGTCGCCGCAGGCGATCTGAGTCAGACCCTTACCACTGAGCAGAAAGACGAGATCGGAGAGCTTACGCAGAGTTTTAATTTCATGGTTCAGAAATTGCGCGAACAACGTAAACTTGAGGAAAAATTACGTGAGGCTGAACATCTTTCCGGCATAGGCCAGCTTTCAAGAAGCATGGCGCATGAGATAAGAAATCCGCTGAACTTTATAAGTCTCAGTGTGGACCATATAAAAGAAAAATACGTCCCTGATGGAAATAAAGAAAGCGCAGAAAAATTCAGAGCCCTTATATCAAGCATAAAACAGGAGATCCAAAGGTTGAACAGGCTGGTAGAGGATTTTCTTGATTATGGAAAACCTATGAGGCTTAATCTTCAGGAAGTGGATATCGACAAGCTCCTTGAGGATATAATTGGAATAATATGGGCAAAGGCCGAGGCAGAAAAAATAAATATAGTAAAAGAATATGGATCACTTCCTGTGCTGAATATAGACCCTGAACTCATAAAGACATGCATATTTAATGTTATATTGAATGCATTTCAGGCAATGCCTGATGGCGGCACATTGACTATAAAAACAGGGGCAAGAGACGGAATCCTTTCGATATACATTAGCGATACAGGCATAGGAGTCGCAAATGATGACCTCTCAAAGGTCTTTGACCCGTTTTTCACCACAAAAAAGAACGGCCTTGGAATCGGGCTTGCACTGACAAAACGGGTGGTTGAGGAACACGGAGGGAAAGTAAGTCTTCACAGCATTGTTGGGAAAGGAAGCGAGGTAAAGATTGCCCTTCCCATTCAACAAACAGCAACTGCGGTAGTTAAAGGAGGATAAGTGCCCGGCATACTCGTTGTTGATGATGAACCTCTGCAGAGAGGCATATTAAAAACTATTCTTGAAGATAGCGGCTATGAGACTTATATAGCGTCTTCAGGTGAAGAGGCAGTAAGGCTTGCAAAGACATTCAATCCCGATGTAATCCTCACCGACCTGAAGTTGGGAGAGATGGATGGGGTAGAGCTTCTCGGCGAAGTGCAGAGGGAACATCTTGCGCCTGCTGTTATTATCATGACTGCTTACGGAACTGTATCATCAGCAGTTGAGGCCATGAAAAAAGGCGCCCTTGATTATCTCACCAAGCCTCTGGATAAAGACGTACTCCTGATAACTGTCAAAAGGGCATTGGAAAGAACTGAACTTCTGAAAGAAAACCGGCAGCTTCAGAAAGCCTTATTTGACAAGTTCAAAATAGAGGGCATTATCGGCCATTCCAAAAAAATGACAGAGGCAGTGGAGATTATGAAAAAAGTATCTTCAAGCCCTGCCACTGTGCTTATACTCGGCGAGAGCGGAACAGGCAAAGAGCTTGCTGCAAGGGCCATACACTATAACAGCCCAAGGCGCATAAAACCTTTCACTGCCCTTAACTGTGCTGCGATTCCAGAGAATCTGCTTGAGAGCGAACTGTTCGGATATGAAGCAGGAGCATTTACAGGCGCCATGTCCAGGAAGATAGGACTGTTTGAAGCAACAACAGGCGGCACTTTATTCCTCGATGAGATCGGTGACCTGCCCCATATAACTCAGTCAAAAATATTGCGGGTGCTTCAGGAAAGGGAGTTAAGAAGGCTTGGCGGAAGAGATGCCATAAAAGTGGATGTAAGAATTATTGCTGCCACAAATAAAGATATTGAAAAAGAAATTAAAAAGGGAACATTCAGGGAAGACCTCTATTACAGACTCAATGTTATAAGGATAGAACTTCCGCCGCTCAGAGGCCGTAAAGAGGATATACCGGAACTGGTTGAATATTTCATCAGTAAATATAATCAGGAATTCGGGAAAAGAATAAAAGAGATAGATAACGGCGCCATGAAGGCGCTCATCGAATATCACTGGCCCGGGAACATAAGGCAGCTTGAATCAGTTATAGAAAAAGCTGTTCTCATGTGCGATTCAAATTCAATAACACTGAAAGATATAAAAGGTGAACTCAGATTGTCCCTGCCGTCTAATATCATTGGCATTGATATACCTGACGAGGGAATAAATTTCGATGAATTCGAAAAAGAACTTTTGAAAAAAGCAATGTCTAAAGCTAACAATGTTGCTGCAAAAGCTGCAAGATTGCTCGGTATGAGTTATAAAACCTTCTGGTACAGATGGGAAAAAATAGGCGCTGACACTTCCCCAAAAAAGGAAGACCCTTCCTAAAAAGGATATGGATTCCCTGCAATATCTATCGCTCACGCCTGATTACTGATGGCATGATACTTGTATAGTCACTTACAACACAAAATATAAGTGAAGGGAGGTGATTTTATGAAGAAGATAATAGCGCTTATAGTTGCAGTACTCTTTGTCTTTGCAGTTGCTTCAGTATCTTTTGCAGCAGATAAGGCTGCTCCTGCAGCAGAAAAGAAGGCTGAGCCGGCAAAGGCTGAAAAGAAGGTTGCAGCAAAGGTAGTTCAGATTACAGGTGAAGTCGCAGCAGTTGATGCAGCAGCAAAGACCATTACTGTAAAAGGTAAAAAGGGCGATGTTGTCATAACTGTTGATGACAAGACACTTGCAGATGTTAAGGCCGGAGACAAGGTAACGGCAAAATACACTACAGCAGACGGCAAAAATACTGCCAAATCTGTAAAGAAGGCTGCGGCAGAAAAGAAAGCAGAGAAAAAGGCTGAGACAAAGAAAGCAGAACCAGCAAAACCAGCAGAAAAGAAATAATATTATTTCTATAAAATAGGGCGCTAAATCTTTAGCGCCCTATTTTTTTATTCTGCCCTTAACCTTCTGGATGGTATCCTGAACATGGGACTGATAAAAATCCTGAATTTTTTTCAATATATCAGGATATTTTTCAAACATTTCTTCGAGAATAAATCTGTCAAATTCTATGATCTCAAGTTTATCAATTGCTATTACCGAAGCAGTTCTCGGCCTCCCGGTAAGAAATGCCACTTCACCAAATACATCACCAACAGAGAGCGTTGCAAGCTCTATCTCTTTACCAAGAATATGCGCAACAACGTCTGCCTGTCCTGATTTTATAAGAAAGATTGAATCGCCGGAATCTCCCTCTTCGATAATCCTCTGCCCTGGTGAGAATAATTGTGATTTTATGCTGCCGACCAACTCTCTTGCCTCACCTTCAGGCAGAGATGACAAAAATTCAGGGATACGGGAAACAGGTTCTTCTCCGTTTAGAAAAACATCCGATGCTGCTGGTTCAGTTTGCCCTTCAAATTCCGCGGGCTCCTGTGTTTCAGGCGAAGGCACGCCACCTAACGGCTCTTCATCAAAAAATGTACCGGTAAAAAAATCGTCCATTTTTACTGCAGAAGGTTCAACTTCGCTCTCAAAAGATGGCGTTTTAAATAAATCATCTATTTTTTCAGAAGCCTCAGCTTCAATATTTTTTTGGGTTTCCGCTTCAAAACCCGGTTCCACAGGAAAATCTAATTCCCTGCCGGCACCGGGTTCAGTTGTACCCTCAAAAGACGGCACTTCCGGAAAATCCGCTATCCCTGCAGGCGGCTCTACTCCAACATCTCGTAGAGTCTCTCCTCGGCGAGTCGCCTGAGGCGACGAGTCTACGACCTGTTCAACTCCAGGTTCAAAACCTGTTTCAAAAGAAGGCTCAAATCCGGATACAACCAGTTGTTCGGGTTTTTCTTCAACTATAGGTTCAAAAGAAGGGGGCGCGGGCGCCGGCTTCATCCTTGAACTCTCAAGTTCCATAAGCAAATCTTTAGATTTATTGATAGCCTCAGCGTTCTCAGGATCAAGCCTCATGATTATCTTATAGATAGCGAGAGCCTTCTGTAAAAAACCCTCATTCACAAGAAGCCATGCAGACTGGTGATAGGCAGCAATTGCATTGCTCACATCTCCTGCCTTCTGAAAAATGTCCCCGATCTTGAGATGCACCTGAGAATTTTTTGGTTCATCTTTCAGGACAGAGTTAAGGGACTGCATCGCCTTTTCCCAGTCCTGTTTCCTCAGTGCATCAAAATATGTTTCCCAATATTTCTTAGCCATGTTTTATCGTAGTAATTCTAAATAATAGCGAATTTTATGTCAAATTCATATACGCTGAAAGCATTTGTCATACATAATCGTATATAATAGATAAAAAAATTCAGGTCGTAGACTCGACTCTACGAGAAGGAGTTCCCAAATCAATGATATCTGTTCAGCTATCCGACAGGGTGAAAAATCTTCCACCATACCTTTTTGCAGCAATAGACAAGATGAAACAGGATGCCCTTGGAAAAGGGGTTGACCTGATAGACTTAAGCATCGGCGACCCTGATATTCCAACTCCGGAACATATAGTTGACGCAATGAAAAAAGCAGTAGAAAAACCTGTACATCACCGCTATCCCTCATACGAAGGCATGCTTTCATTCAGACAGGCAGTTGCCGGATGGTATAAAAAAAGATTTAATGTTTCTCTGAATCCTGCCAATGAAGTGCTGTCATTGATAGGCTCAAAGGAAGGCATCGGCCACATACCACTGGCATTTGTGAATCCGGGAGATGTTGTGCTTGTGCCCTCTCCCGGTTACCCGGTATATCCTGTCGGGACCTTGTTTGCAGGAGGCGAGAGTTATATTATGCCTCTGAAAGAAGAAAACGGTTTCCTTCCGGATCTCAAGACAATTCCTGAAGAAAAACTTAAAAAGGCAAAGCTCATGTACATAAACTATCCGAATAACCCGACCTCTGCAACAGCGCCCGCAGGGTTTTATAAGGAAGTAATCGCCCTGGCAAATAAATATAACATCATAGTATGCCATGATGCAGCTTACTCAGAGGTTTATTACGATAATGAAAAGCCAATGAGTTTTCTTGAGCTTGAAGGGGCAAAGGAAGTAGGAGTAGAAATGCATTCCCTCTCAAAGACTTATAATATGACCGGCTGGAGGATTGGCTTTGCTGTCGGAAACAAGGATGTGCTTGCAGGTTTAGGTAAGATAAAGACAAATCTTGATTCGGGTGTTTTTCAGGCCATACAGGAAGCATCCATCGCTGCAATCAATACAGATGATAAAATACTGGCTGAAATCAGAGATACGTATCAGGCAAGAAAAGATGCGCTTTATAATGGATTAAAAAACCTTGGTTTCCATTTGATAAAGCCAAAGGCAACCTTCTATTTATGGGCAAAGGTCCCGTCCGGATTTGATTCTCAGAAATTTGTTGCACATCTCCTTGAAAAAACAGGGGTGCTTACCACACCAGGAGTCGGCTTCGGAGCGCCCGGAGAAGGATATGTGAGGTTCGCGCTCACAGTGCCGGTGGCAAGAATTAAAGAAGCGGTTGAGAGGATTGGGAAAATACTTTAGGTTTCAGGTTCATAGCTCAAGCAAATGCTTACAAATAAAGTGTCACATTCTGTCATTGCGAGGAGTGTAATGACGAAGCAATCTCGAAGTTATGGATAAGATTGCCACGCTCCCGTTGGTCGCTCGCAATGACATAAAAAAGATTCATCTAAAATTCTGCACAGTATTATGTCAATCGTTTATATAGGACTGGGCTCAAATATCGGAAATCGGGAAGAGA
>CAKKPR010000090.1:8907-14313 GCA_919901705.1 Thermodesulfovibrionales bacterium
ATTATGTCAATCGTTTATATAGGACTGGGCTCAAATATCGGAAATCGGGAAGAGAACTGCAGGCAGGCAATACGTTTTCTTGAAGAGAACGGGATTAGCGTAAAAAAACAATCTAAGATGTATGAGACAGAGCCGTGGGGAGTAAAAGACCAGCCAAAGTTTATCAACATGGCAATTGAGATAGAAACCAACAAAAAACCTGAAGACCTGCTCGGTATTTTAAAAAACATAGAAAACCAAATGGGCAGGACTGAGTCTGTTAAATGGGGGCGGCGGGTTATTGACCTTGATATACTTTTATACGATGACTTAAGCATTGAAACCCCGCACCTCGAAATCCCCCATCCATTCATGCATGAGAGGGAATTTGTGTTAAAGCCCCTTTGCGAAATTGCGCCGAATAAAAAACATCCTCTGACAGGAAAGACAATAAAAGAGCTGCTTGAGGGCTTGAAGCAACAATCATAAATTAAAGGAGTCTTTTAGTATGTATTACAAAGCAAATAACAAGTTTATTAGAATATCGCTTCCAGCCATCTTACTGATGGTTTCTTTATCTATTGCTTCATCCCCTCTCCTGATTGATTCCCCTGCATCAGCCGCAGAACCGAATCGCCCTTCGCACTGGGCAGTTCCGATAAAAGTGCAGGGAGTAGGCAATCTGCACAAAATAAGCGACGGACTTTACAGAAGCGCACAGCCGACAAAAGAAGGCATGAAAAATCTGGAAAAGCTGGGCATAAAAACCATAATAAACCTTCGCGCCTTTCATTCCGACAAAGATAAACTCAAAGGAACCGGTTTGTTAAACACTGCATTGAGCGTAAAGACCTGGCATATCGAAGACAAGGACGTCATCCGGGTTTTAAAAATCATAAGTAAAAAAGAAGACGGCCCCTTTCTCATCCACTGCCAGCACGGAGCTGACAGGACAGGGGTTATGTCCGCAATGTACCGGATTGTGGTGCAGGGGTGGTCAAAGGATGAGGCCATTAAAGAAATGGTTGACGGCAATTATGGGTTTCATTCTGTCTGGTCGAATATAATTGAATATGTAAAGGATGTGGATGTAGAAAGAATCAAACTGGGAATAGCGAAATAAACAACACTTCAATAATTAAGCCTTCTTTACAAACTCCCCGTATCCTTTTAAAATCTTCAACCCCAGTTCCTGGCTCTTCTCAGGATGAAACTGCATTGCAAAAATATTATCCTTCCAGACCATTGCAGTAAAATTTACCCCGTAGTCTGTAGTGCCCGCAATTATATCCTTGTCCTCAGGAACAACATAAAATGAGTGCACAAAATAGAAATATGATTTATCTGCAATCCCGTCAAACATCGGCGGTTTCTTTTTTATATCCAGCGTATTCCATCCCATGTGAGGAACCTTCAACTCCATTTTTGGAAACCTCACAACCTTTCCTTTAAATATATTCAATCCCCTGCATACTCCAAACTCCTCAGATTCCGAAAACAAGACCTGAAGCCCAAGACATATGCCGAGAAATGGTTTGCCCTTCCCTATCACCTTAATAATCGCCTCAGTGAGCTTCATATCAGTGAGATTTTTTATGCAGTCTATGAAGGCGCCGACACCGGGCAGCACGACTCCTTCAGCATTATCAATAGATGCTGCGTCATTTACAATCCGTGCATCAACACCAACCTTAAGAAAACCTTTTTCAACACTCCTGAGGTTCCCCATTCCATAATCAACAATCGCAATCATGATTTACTTTACCCCACCTATCCTCCCCTTGGCAAGTCGGTACGACTCGCAACTGAGGGGAGGACAAAGGAGGGGTATCATCTGCCCCCGCATTTCTGTCAAGATGAAAATTGTTGACAGGGCGCATTATAGGCGTATAGTATATGTGTATGACAGGAGGTGAGCATAATGCAGAGAAGCAAGATAAACATAACGCTGGACAAAGACCTGATAGAATACGCCAAGGTTTATGCTGAAGAGCAGAGGACTTCTGTCTCTGAAATCTTTACGCAGTTCATCCTGAATCTCAAGAGGGCCAGAGAGGGCGATCCAACAGAAATCATTCTATCAGACCCAGACTTCAATAAAAGCCTCCTTCAAACCATTTCGAGAATCAAATCCGGCAAGATGAAATGGCACAAATATAAAGAGGTTTTCTGATGGAAGTCCTTTTCAGCGATGCCTTCAGAGAATCCCTTAAAAAGCACAGCGCCATAAAAGAAGCCGTCAGGAAAAAAGTGGACATGATCATAGAAAATCCCATTACGCTCGGCGAGCCCTTAAAAGGCAATTTCAGGGGATTCTATAGTTGTCCTGTTAGAAGAAGCTTCCTCATCATCTATCTATACTGCGGGATATGCAGGAAAAAAGGAGATGATAAAATACTCCTCTGCAACGATTGCAATGACTGCCCGGATAACACAATCAAATTTATTGACTTAGGGCCTCATGATAAGACATATGGGAAGAAATAAAATAAACAGTCATTTTTGCAGCGACAGCAAATGTCTTCACTCATGAATCCTCTCGAACAAAAAATCATCGGAAAAATCAAAACCAAAGGGCCAATCACATTTAAAAATTTTATGGAAATGGCTTTGTATGAACCTGAACTCGGCTATTACACCTCTCAAAACACAAAAATCGGCAGGGCCGGAGATTTTTACACAAGCTCGCACCTGCATCCCATATTCGGCATGATGATTGGAAAGCAGATAGAGGAAATGTGGGAGATTATGGAAAAACCCTCTGCCTTTCAAATTGTTGAGATGGGCGCTGGCGCGGGTTATGTGTGCAAAGATATGCTGGACTACTATAAAGGGTTCAAGGGATCAAGGGTTCAAGGGGCAAGTAAAGAAAAAGAAATCTACAAACATCTCCAATATAGTATTGTTGAACTTAACCCGGTAATGCGAGAAAACCAGAAAAATCTTCTTGCTGATTTTTCGGATAAGGTGAGATGGGTATCGTCTCTGAACGAACTTAACGGTATCAATGGCTGTATTCTTTCAAATGAACTCCTTGATGCATTCCCTGTGCATCTCATAGAGATGGAAGATGAGATTAAAGAGGTATTTGTTGGTGCAGATGGGGAAGCATTAAAAGAGATAAAAGAAAAACCGGACACAAATGAGATATCAGATTACCTTAAAGAGTTTTCTATTGAGCTTCCAAAACAGTACAGGACCGAGATAAATCTTGATATAAAGAAATGGCTTAATGAGGTCAATAATGCCTTAACAGAAGGTTTTATCCTGACAATAGACTACGGCTATCCTTCATGGGACTATTACAGCGAGGACAAAGACAGGGGGACACTGCTCTGCTATCACAAACATCAAGTAGTAGAATACCCTTATCAACATATCGGGGAGCAGGATATTACAGCTCATGTCAATTTCTCGTCAGTCAAAAAATGGGGGGAGAAACTCGGAATTAACACAATCGGCTTCTGCCAGCAGGGAACATTTTTAATGTCATTGGGTATTGATGAGGCAATTGCTGAAATCCACAAAAACTCCTCTGATTATTTATTCGAGGTCGCAAGGATAAAAAAATTGATTCTGCCTGGGACGATGGGAGAAACTCACAAGGTAATGATACAATATAAAGGCAATGGAGAGCCAAAACTCAGAGGCTTTTCAATGAAAAACCAGACGAAAAATTTATAAGACACAAGATAAACATAAAACAAACGCCCCCTGAATAGGAGGCGTTTGTTTTAAACTCTTTAACGCTATAAAATTACTCAACCAACTTCATCTCACTGCCGCATTTGCATTTGCCAGGCTTGTCGGATATTGATCCGCACTTACAGTCAGCACCGCATGCACATACATATTTCCCTTTAAGGCTGACTTTCTTGACAGGCTTATTGCATCCGCATTTGGTCTTGTCATCGGGATTAATCTTGCACTCACAGCCTGCCCCGCAGGTGCAGAAAAGCGCTGTATCCCCATCAATCTCAAGAAGATGCATCTGTTTCATTTTTTTATTGCATGTGCATTTCCCTGGTTTTTTGGACATAGAGTTGCAATTGCAGTCCGGGCCGCAATCGCAGACATAATAAACAGGGCTTTTAGCCTTAGCAGCCTCTTTTGCAAAAGAAATGCTCATAGCTCCGAGAACAAAAACTGCTGCCACTAAAACTATAAATACTTTTTTCATTGTTTCACCTCCTTTTATGAAAATTTAAATTAAGGCTTCCTACTAAGAAGTATAGCAATTAAAATTCCAATGTCAAATTTATTTGCTTTTTTTGCCCTGATATAGATACGTTCCAAGCCTTTCTATGCTCTTTTTTACGTCATCTGCATTATGCGCCTCAAGCGTATAGATACAGTCTTTATTTTCAAGCAATCTGAAAAACTTATCAAAATCAAACGTACCTTCGCCGATTGGAAGATGCTGGTCAGAAGTCTTGTTGTTATCGTGCAGGTGAAGTTCGATGATATAGGGATTCAAAGCCTCCATCCAGTCTTCAAGTTTTACTTTAGAAAAAAGGTTTAAATGTCCGGTATCAAAGCAAATTCCAAAGCTTTTAGAAGCCATCTCCTGCATCAGTAATTTAAGATTTGCCGGCTCATCCTCAAAGATATTTTCGATTGCAATTTTAACACCTAAGTCGTCAGCCCTTTTAAGCAATGGCCTCCATGTCTCAATGCTGGCATTAAGCCATAAATCAGGCTTCAGAGAGTACTTCCATTTTTCATAACCTGAATGAAATACAACAGCCTTAACCTTCAGGTCCTTAGCTATATCCAGGACATGGGAAAACCTTTCGATTGTTACATCCCTGACCTTTGAATCAATAGCTCCTGGAGATAAGTCCATAAAAGGGGCATGAATCGTAAGCAGAGGACTGTAATCGAGTTTTTCTTTTAACTGAATGGTGTCTTGCCTGTTTATGGAATCAAGAGTTGTTGAACTGAAATAGATCTCCAGATTAAATCTTTGTTTTCTGATGAATGCAAGGTATTCGTTTATCCTGTCGTAGGGAATATGTATGTGGAAATCAGACACTATGCCTTAGCCGCTGCCTCTGTCTTAGTCTCTGCCTTAGCCTCTGCCTTAGTCTCTGTTTTAGTTTCCGGTTTAGTCTCGGTTTTTTTATCTTCTTTTTTCTCGGATTCTATTGCAGTCCTGCTGGTACTTGATGGATAATCCGTCTTATACCATCCTGTGCCTTTAAGGACAAATGAGGTATTTGAAATAAGCTTTTTCAATTTTCCCCCGCATTTAGGGCATATAGTCAATTGCTCGTCAGCAAACTTCTGAATCTTTTCGTGTACCTCTTTGCAGCTTAGACATTCGTACTCATATATCGGCATCTCTTAAACCTCCGGACAAACTACTTAACTAAATAATATAACTGAATATAGAGTTTAACGTCAATGACAGCCTGCTTTTCGGGT
>CAKKPR010000091.1 GCA_919901705.1 Thermodesulfovibrionales bacterium
TTAATATCATATCCTGTTATGCCGTCTTCCTTGGGGCTTTTTATGCCAAAGGTCTTGCACCACATATCAAGGCTGAATCTGCGCCTTGATGCTCCATAAAAAGTAAGCTGATCGAGCAGGTCTATATGGGAGCCGTTATATCTGTTGGGCATGAGGTCTTTTGTAGGTTTTATCTTATGCACTGCAGAGCGGACCAGTATGAAAGGGCAGTCAAAACCCCTTCCATTAAATGTTATTATCTCTTTGTAACTCTTTACCGTGTTCCAGAATTTTTCAAGTATCTCTTTTTCAGAACCTGTTTCAAACCTTATCCCATTTTCTTCAAAAGGCGCAATTGCTGTTTGGTTCTCCTCAGCGAACCCGCCTGAGTGCGGGGGCGCCTGAAAATATACTGCACCTTTATCCGTTTCAGGATTAAGCATGCCGATAGTAATTATCTCAGCGGTCAGAGGATAAAAAGACAGGCTTTCTTTGACGTCTTTAATCTCTTCTTCTGATTCGGCCCATTTCAGCAGGTACTCCTGGGTGCCCTTATCAAGGGCGTCAAAGTCCTTGCCGGCAGTCTCTATATCAAAAATAATTCTGGACATCTACTTTAGCGTGTAGCGTATAGGGTGTAGCGTGTAGTCGAATAAACTTTCTTGACCTTTGAGCCTACACGCTATCCGCTGCTCCCTACACGCTTCTTTTTTACGATGCCTTTGGCAGTTCTTTAAATACCTTCCATGACTTAAGAAGGTCTATTGCCCTTTGAAGCTGAACATCGTCCTTTTCACTAATCTCTATAGGCACCATTTCCTCGGGTTCTTTTGTCTTTTCATCGGACTGATCGTTCTTCAGATGCCTTTCAAGGTCTTTTTCTCTTATGACAGGATGTTCTTTGGCATCGCCCTTTTGTTCCAGCTTTACAACAATATCCGGTGTTATGCCTGTGGACTGAATGGAAATCCCTTTCGGGGTATAGTAACGTGCAGTTGTAAGCCTGAGCCCTGAGCCGTCACTGAGAGGTATAACACTCTGGACAGAACCTTTTCCAAAGGTTTGCACTCCAAGCACCACAGCCCTGTTCCAGTCCTTAAGCGCACCTGCAACAATCTCTGAGGCGCTTGCACTGCCCTGATTTACCAGCACGATCATGGGCATAGTCTTAAGTTTTGTTTTTTCTTCTCCGGGTTCAGCAGCGCCTTCACTTTCTGTACGATACTCTGTTTTTTCTCCTGACCTTCCTTTTATGAATACAACAACCTTGCCAGGCGCTAGAAATTGACCTGAAACCTCAACAGCGCTGTTCAGGAGTCCGCCCGGGTTATTCCTGAGGTCCAGAATAAGAGAAGTCACCTGTTCCTTGGTGATAGCATCCAGTGAAGCTGCAAGGTCAGAAGAGGTACGCTCCTGGAACTGATTAAGCTTCACATAACCGATATTGCCTTCTATGACTTTAGCCTTCACGCTTTTTACTTTTATTATATCCCTTACAATCGTGAAATCCCTGGTCTCTTTCCACCCCTCGCGCATGATTGTAATTACCACGGATGTCCCCTTGATCCCGCGCATCTTGCTGACTGCATCATGCAGGCTCATATCTTTTGTAAACTCGTTGCTAATCTTTATTATCTTGTCGCCTGCCTTTATCCCTGCATTGAAGGCCGGTGTGTCCTCAATAGGAGCTATCACTGTAAGGGTTGCATCCTTTATGCCTATCTGTATGCCGAGCCCGCCAAATTCACCTTTTGTATCAACCTGCATTTCCTTATACGCCTCGGGGGGCATAAATCCTGAATGAGGGTCGAGCGAATTCAGCATCCCTTTTATCGCTCCGTAGACCATATCTTTTATCTTCACGTCTTCAACATAGTTTCTTTTGACAATAGAAAGCACCTCTGTAAATATCTTAAGGTCCTCATAGCCTTCACCTTCTGCGCTCACACTGCCAACGGATAATCGGCCTATGAGAATACCGCTTATTGCAGTAGCCAATATAAGCGCTATTATCAATATCAGCTTTTTCTTTTTCATTATCTTCTTACCCTCCAAATCTATTTGCCCCTTTTAACTGCCAAGAGGTTATCTTCTTTTCAGCCACTGTGCCGGATCAAGCGGTTTGCCTTTATACCTTATCTCAAAGTACAACCCGGAGGAACTCAGGGTCCCTGACTCCCCGACCCTTCCAATTACCTGCTGTTCTTTTATTATATCTCCAACTTTATAAAAAATCTCTGCTAAATTTGCATAAAGGGTATGGTACCCCTCTCCATGGCTTATTATGACAAGCTGGCCGTAACCTTTGAACCATTCTGCAAATACCACCTTGCCGCTGTAGACGGCCCTTGCGTTAGAATCGTCTTCCGCCTTTATGTGAATGCCGTTCCTGAACACAGGGGTATTAAACTGGGGATCCTTTTGGGCGCCGTATGGGATTGCAACCTTGCCATGAACAGGCCACGGCAGCCTTCCCTTCAGGTTGTGAAAGCCCTTGGCAGCATAAGCATCTGTTTCTTCTGAGCGCCTTATTATCTCGAGGAGCCTGCTGGAGGACTCCCTCAATTCTTTCAGCATTTTTTCATAAGAGGATTTTTCTTTCCTGACCGAAGAAAGGACTCTCTCTTTGCCCTTTTTCTTCTCCAGAATAGATGCCTCGTTCACTTCTATGTTTTCCTCATTCGCCTTAAGTTCAGCGCGCAGCGATTTCAACTGGTTTTCCTGTTTATCAAGATTATCTATAGTCTGTTTGTAGCCCTCCAGCATCTTATGGTCATAGACGGTTATCTCTTTTATATACCGCCATCTTCTCATCAGTTGCGATATGTCATCAGAGGTCAAGAGCAGGAGTATTACGTCGCCTGAATAGCCATGCCTCTGCATAATGCGCAGCTTCCTCTTCAGCCACTCGGCCTGTTTTGCAAGCCTGGCCTTATTTGCCGATATATCTGCCTCAACCTTGCGTATCTCATTTTCTGTAAGCCTGAGCTTAGCCCTGTATTTTCTCAGTTCTGACTGCACATGATTGAGGTCTCTATTGGCCCTGTCAAGCTCTTCGAGGATTGAATGTTCAACCTTTTTTGTTTTCTCAATTTTTTCCTGATGCGTATCAATCTCTTTTTGAAGCTTCTTGTATTCCTCTCGTTGCGAGTCGCTTCCGACCTTGGGGTTTTCAGCAGAAAAGGCAGTGCCATTTAATAGAAAAATTGATGCAAGATACAAGATGCAGGATACAAAATGTAGAGATTGTCTTTTTCGTGTATCGTGCATCGTGTATCGTGTATCGTGCATCTTCTCAGGAAAACCTTATTCTTCCCAATGCTATTACGGCGCCGCTGACGCCCAGCGCCAGGCCAACAAAAGGAAGCGCAATAAATACCTCGGATGGGAATACGATAATCTTGAAGATAGGCATAGTAAGGGCCAGTTTATAAAACAGGGTATAGTATAATGCCATTGTGCCGATAAGGCTCACCACACCGCCGCCAATACCAAGGATGCCGCCTTCTATGACAAAAGGAGCCCTTATAAATCCTCTCGTTGCTCCAAGAAGTTTAAAGGTCTCTATCTCTTCCTTCCTGCGGTAAAACATGATCTTTACGGTGCTGTAACATACAAATATAACACCCGTGGACATTATGCTTATCATGAATAATCCGAGTGTCTGCGCGCCTGCCTTTATGGAATGGATAGAGTTCAGGAATTGCTCGCCATATTCTACTTCTTCAATGCCTTTAATCTTCCTGATATCTGCAGCAAGTTTTTTTACCTTTGAAATACTGACAGACTCCTGCCTCAGTTTCACCTCTATGGATGCAGGAAGGGGGTTTTCGTTTATGCCTTCAAGCACATAGTCTGCATTCTTCAGAACTCCCCTGAGTTCTTCCAGGGCCTTGTCTTTCGAGATATATCTTGCCCGCTCAACAGCGTTATTTTTTTTCAGTGTTGACATTATGTTCCCTACCTCATGCTCTGACAGGTCATTGTTAAGGTAGAGCATCATGGAGAATTTTTCCGGAAGTTTTTTTGTTGCCAGATCCATGTTATAAACAGAAAAAAATGTAAGGGTGATCATGAACAGGCCTGCTGCTATCGTCAGCACTGAGAGGAGGTTTATCCACTTTTCATGCCATACGCTTTGAATAGCAAGTCTGAGAGAATATAATATATACATCAGCCCATCTCCTCGCCTACAATGGTCCCGTTGTCGATTTTGATTACCCTTCTGCCGGTATTTCTGAAAAGTTCCTTGTTATGTGTAGCAACAAGCACTGTTGTGCCTTTTGCATTTATCTCCTTGAACATCCTTGTAATTCCGGCTGCAGTGTCAGCGTCAAGATTCCCTGTAGGTTCATCGGCAAGAAGCACTGTCGGCTCCCCGACTATTGCACGTGCAATAACAACCCTCTGCTGTTCTCCGCCTGAGAGTGTTTTTGGGAAACCATCAGCCTTATGCCTGAGGTTAACTGTCTTCAAGACCTCCATAACCCTTTCCTTTACCTCGTACTCCGTCATCCCTCTTATCCTCAGGGCCATGGCAATATTATCGAACACATTTCTGTTGTCCAGAAGCCTGAAGTCCTGAAATACCACGCCTATATTCCTTCTTAAAAACGGGATGCTGGACTCCTTGAGTTTGCTGAGTTCCCACTCTGCTATTGTTACGCTCCCCTCATCAGGTTTTTCTGAAAGATAGATAATCTTAAGAATGGTTGATTTTCCGGCGCCGCTCGGCCCTGTTATAAAAGCCATTTCTCCTTTTTCTATTGAAAAGGTTATATTCCTGAGGGCTGCCTGGTTTTCGTAAATCTTGGAGACATCGGAAAAATGTATCATAA
>CAKKPR010000092.1:0-1450 GCA_919901705.1 Thermodesulfovibrionales bacterium
AAACAGGAGCTGGAAAAATATGCGGTTGAACTGGAAAACAAGGTAAGCGAGAGGACAACAGAACTTGCAAGCGAAAAGGAAAAACTGGATACCATTGTAAGCGCTATAGGCGGAGGGATTATCCTTATAGATAAAAAAGGAAAGATTCAGTGGGCCAATCAGATGATAAAATACATGGCCGGTACGGAGCTCATAGGGAAGCCCTGTGAGGAGGTCTGCCCTGACTGCGCTATCTCTGAATCATACGCAAAGGACAATATTGATACGGCAATACTGTCCAACCTGTTCGGGCAGAAAGATAAATATTTCCAGGTTACTACAGCGCCTGTAAAAGGCGAGGATGGTGAAATACACGGATATATAAGGCTTGTGCAGGATGTAACAGAGATGAAAAACATGGAAGAACAGATAATCCATTCAGAAAAACTCGCTTCCATCGGCAGGCTTGCAGCAGGTATTGCCCATGAGATCGGGAATCCTCTCACATCCATATTCTCTTTTGTCCAGATACTCAGAGAGATGGAACAGGATGACTTCAAAAAGGAGAGCCTTGAGACCATCTACTTCCATATAAACAGGATTTCCGAGATATTAAAGCAGCTTTCAGGTTTTTCCAGGATGCCCGCAGGAGAGCTGAAGAAATGTCAGATAAATGAGATTATAGAGACGTCTGTAAACCTTATCCAATATGACAAAAAGGCAAAGAATATATCCATTGTAAAAGAGCTTTCACCGTCGCTTCCTGAGGTAGCATGTGACGGCAACATGCTCTCGCAGGTATTTGTTAATCTTACATTGAATGCCATAGATGCAATGCCTGATGTGGGAACCCTCACTGTCAGAAGCCTTATAAAAAGAGAGGATATCGTCATTCAGTTTGAGGATACAGGCATGGGCATTTCAAAAGAAGACCTGAAAAGAATATTCGACCCATTTTATACAACCAAGGAAAAAGGCACGGGATTAGGACTCGCCGTGAGTTATGATATAATCAAAAAGATGAACGGGACCTTAACTGTTGAAAGCGAAGCAGGCAAGGGGAGCGTATTTACGATAACGATACCGTATAAGAACTGATATCCGGGAAACTTCAAGATGTCACTGCGAGGAACTTAGTGACGAAGCAGTCTAAAGGAAGAGATTGCTTTCCGCCTCGGCGGATTCGCCTGAGGCGAACACTATTTTCGCAATGACAAAAAAGATATTTTATGAAACCAAAGATATTAATTGTTGATGACGAACCTGATATTTGCAAGGCGCTGGAATTCCTGCTTAAGAGGGAGGATTACGCCGTAAGCGCTGTCCATAGCGGTGAAGACGCAATAAAAAAAATCAAGGAAGAGAGTTTTGATGTTGTGATTACTGATCTCAAGATGGGCAGGGTTGACGGCATGACAGTGCTTGAAAAGGCAAAGGAGCTGAGCCCCGACACAGCGGTAATAATCATGAC
>CAKKPR010000092.1:1550-7293 GCA_919901705.1 Thermodesulfovibrionales bacterium
TTTATCTCCATAAACTGCTCTGCAATCCCGGAAGGACTTTTGGAATCCGAATTGTTCGGTTATAAGAAAGGCGCTTTTACAGGAGCGGTATCTGATAAGTTGGGGCTTATCCCGCTGGCCCATCAGGGCACGCTGTTTCTGGATGAGATAGGCGACATGCCCCCCAACCTTCAGGCCAAGCTGTTAAAGGTGCTGGAGACAGGAGAGGTTTATCCCCTTGGAGACACAAAACCAAGAATCGTTGATGTAAGAATAATATCTGCAACCAATGTAGACATAGAAAACAGTCTGAAGAGCGGAAGGTTCAGGGAAGACCTCTACTGGAGATTAAATGTAATAGAGATAAAAATACCGCCGCTCCGGGAGAGAAAAGACGACATAGAGATGCTGGCAGCACATTTCATGAATACATACACGGAAGAACACAAAAAGGATATAAAAGGCATTGACAAACAGGCGCTCTCGCTGCTGATTGAATACCCCTGGCCCGGCAATGTAAGGGAATTGAGGAATATAATCGAAAGAGCTGTGGTGCTTACAGAGGGCAATTATATAACCCCTAAAGATCTCCCGGATAAAGTAAAAAATACAGGACTTGGAAAAGAGCCGTCAGGGCCATCTTCGTCGCTTAAAACATATCTTGGCGATTATGAAAAAAATCTGCTTATGAAAATATACAATGCACACAACAAAGATAAAGAGGAAACAGCCGGGGCACTGGGGATAGACCTCGCAACCCTTTACAGGAAATTCAAAAAATACGGCATCGAGGAGTGAAGAGGGCATTTTATATCGGGCTCGTTTTAGGTTGCGTCCTGGGCATTGCAGTTGCCCTCAGCATGG
This sequence comes from Thermodesulfovibrionales bacterium, assembly GCA_919901705.1. GTDB lineage: Bacteria > Nitrospirota > Thermodesulfovibrionia > Thermodesulfovibrionales > UBA1546 > SCSY01. Next base: position 2,394 of record CAKKPR010000092.1, read on the forward strand.
ACATCCTGCTCGGGAAAAGTCTTGGCGGGGGCTGGAGCGAGGCGGTGGCCAATGACATGAATCATCTGTTTGACTCTCACCTGCCGCAAGACCATTTTATAGTGATTGCAGGCGTTATATTTGTAATAGGGATTATCGGAGCCTTCGGGGCCCTCATAGGCGGAATCTTCCTTGTAATGATTGCCCACCTCTTTGCAACTCTCACAAAAGAAAGCTGACCCTAAAAATGCATTTGTGTATCTACAGACTTTGTCTACGACCCATAGGGAAGGCATCTATGCCCCTATGCTTTAAAATTAATTCATTCCCGTGTTAAAACACTCCCCGGTCCAGCGTCCTGTACTGTATCGCCTCTGAAACGTGATGGGATTGAAGTTCATCTGAGGCTTCGAGGTCTGCGATAGTCCGTGATAGTTTTAATATCCTTGTGTATGCCCGCGCAGAAAGCCCAAGCTTCTGCATGGCGTTTTCCAGAAGACTCAGCGCATCAGGTTTTAATTTGCAGTATTTTTTGATATGCCTTGTCTTCATCTGCCCATTTGAATAAATTTTATCGCTTTTAAATCTCTCAAGCTGTATATCCCTTGCAGCGATAACTCTATGCATTATGTCAGATGATTTTTCTCCTGAATATTCTGTTGAGAGTTCTTTGTAGGCAACTGCAGGAACTTCGATATGTATGTCAATCCTGTCAAGCAAAGGGCCTGAAACTTTGTGCCTGTAACGGTGTATCTGGCCTGTTGTGCATGTACACTGGTGCCTTGAATCTCCAAGATAGCCGCAGGGACAGGGATTCATTGCAGCAACAAGCATGAAATTCGCGGGATATGTTATTGAGGCTGCTGCCCTTGATACAGTCACCTCTCCGTTTTCCAATGGCTGTCTTAATACCTCAAGCGCGTTTCTTTTAAATTCCGGAAGTTCATCAAGAAATAAAACCCCGTTATGCGAAAGGCTCACTTCTCCCGGCTTTGGAAACTGGCCGCCGCCAATTAAAGCAACATCCGAAATAGTATGATGCGGAGACCTGAAAGCCCGGGTAGCAAGCAGGGGCTGCCCTGTTTTCAACAAACCTGCAACGCTGTGTATTTTAGTTGTTTCAAGGGCCTCATCAAAAGTCATTTTGGGAAGTATTGTAGGCAACCTTTTTGAAAGCATTGTTTTTCCGGAGCCCGGAGGACCAATCATAAGCACATTGTGCCCTCCTGATGCAGCAACCTCCAATGCTCTTTTTGCATGCTCCTGTCCTTTTACCTCGGAGAAATCATCCTCATAAATGGAATTCTCTTCAATAATCTTCTTAACGTCTGTAATAAATAATTTTTGAGAAGAGCCATTCTTTAAAAAATCTATAACCTCCGGAAGGTTGTTAATTCCGAACACAGACACGCCTTTCACGACTGCTGCCTCAGAGGCGTTTTCCTCCGGAAGTATTATTCCTTTTAATCCGAGATTTTTTGCAGTGATGGCCATTGATAATGCGCCGCGAACAGGCTTTATTTTTCCATCAAGCGAAAGCTCGCCGGTGAAAAGATAACCCTGAACAGAACTCATCTCAATAACTCCTTCTGCTGCTATTATCCCGATTGCAACCGGAAGATCAAATGACGAACCTTCTTTTTTCAGGTCAGCCGGGGCAAGATTCACTGTTATCTGTTTGAGGGGAAAATTGAAACCGATATTTTTGAGCGCAGCCCTTACCCTGTCCCTGCTTTCTTTTACAGCCGCATCAGGAAGCCCGACCATAGAAAAATGAGGAAGCCCTCTGGCTGCAATGTCGACTTCAACATCAACAGGATGCGCATCAATGCCTATTACACTCGCACTGAGGATTTTGGAGAGCATGGTAGATTATATGTATAGGATGAAGGAAATGCAAGATTCTCTTCATTTCTTTTTATGGCCGGCATATTACACTGACAAAAAGTGAAAGAAGCGAGCTCGCCTCTCTGGCAACAAATATCCTCTGGGATATCAAGCTAAAAGCAACTTGCTATCGCTTACAGGCCCTTGTTATTTATGCAAAGGTTATTATTTCTTGTGTGAGGCGCAGAACTTCGATTTTCCGGTTGCAGTATTTTTGCATTTTTTGCCTGCCTTTGTTTTTGCTGCACATTTTGCCATTTTGATATTCCTCCTCTTTTATTTTCTATAACTATAGCACAAAAATACATAAATAAAAACTTTTTTTGAATTTATTTAAATTTCCCTGCTTCAGTATTCATTAATGGTGTCGATAAGTTTCCGGAGTATCCCAAAGTCTTTACGGTTGAAATCAATGACAAGCCTCGGGAAACCGGCAATATCCGGCTCATCTTCCTCAGCAGGCAGGGGACATGACAGGCATATCCGGCCCTGCGGCAGGAGTATATCGCGGAACCTCTCATTGAGTTCATGGACAGCCTGCTCGCTGATTGAAGATGAGAGCCTGATTACAAGTTTTTTGTCTGCAAAGCGCAGACTGTGGTAACGCTTATAGAAACGGTTGATTCTTTCTACTGCAGAGCCTACTGAATCAACCCGTTCGAAGGTATAAAAGTCTGAAGCATTGATATAACCCTCCGCCAGCAGTTCCTCATGGAAAAATTTTATCCAGCGGGCCCAGTAAGTTCCTCCCGGTTCATCTAAAAGCACCAGGGGCAGGGGATTGTGCTTTCCTGTCTGAATGAGCGTGAGGGTTTCCATCGCCTCATCAAGAGTGCCGAATCCTCCTGGGAAAAGCGCAACTGCGCTTGCCTCCTTGAGAAATGCAACCTTGCGGTTGAAAAAATATTTATAGGTAATAAGGCGGGGATTCCCCTCCAGTGTTGGATTTGGGTGCTGTTCAAAGGGCAGCTGGATATTAACTCCGAAGGAATGCTCAGGGCCTGCGCCTTCATTAACAGCCTGCATTATGCCGCCGCCGCCGCCTGTAATGACCATGTAGCCGGCCTCAACAAGCTTCTGGCCAAAAAGCTGAGCCATCTTATAAACCGGTTCGCCGGGCTGAGTCCTTGCAGAACCGAAAACAGTAACCTTCCTCTTATTGCGGTAAGGCCCGAATATCTTCGAAGTAAACCGCATCTCCTTCAATGTGGAGTTCATGAGTTTCAGGTCAGCCTTTTCATAATTCTCCTGGCCTGCCTTGAGTGCAGTCAGAATCATCTCACGGATGATTTCAGCGTTATTGATATCGCCCGCGAGCTCAATCATCCTGTCAATTGAGTCGTCCATTGGCCCGTTATTTCTTGTAAAGTGGAGTTTCATAAAATGCATGTCATAAAGCTAACCAAAAAATCTCTCTCAACCATTTCATATAAAATATTATACCTTTTTTATTCATCTGCTTTCTGCACTATGGACTTTGGCGCTTTTGACTTTTGAACTTTTGCACTATTGAACGCTCTATTGTGGGGGGCGGAGGGCTTAAAGCAGGCTAAAAATTATTTCAGGGTTTTGAAGATGTTATCTAATACGGCTATAAAATTTTTCCCTTCAACAGATTTCCCAAATTCCCTTAGCCATTTTTTAATATAGTTCCGGTCGCAGTCCGGGTTTTTGATAAGCATTACCCTGACATCTTCAATGTCTCTCTCACGTCCTGAAAAAATCTTGTGAATAACAATATCTTCAACTGCAGCGAACTTAACCTTTGTCCTCTCTATATTTATATCCTTTGCCCTTTTAATCGCATGTTTTTCATACGGTGTAAAAGAAAATATAAAATCAACTCTTATGCGGCTTTTTTTATCTTCAGCAGGCAGAACAAATGTTCTCAGTGCAAAACTTTCAGGATTCTCAGGAATTGCTTTCAACCCTGTCTCTCTGATTACAGTCAGCAAAACAGGCAACTTATCTATGCTCACTCCAAGGGTTATATCAATGTCTTTTGTAAGTCTTGGCGAGCCGTAAAGCAGGACAGCCTGTCCGCCGATTATCATGTAAGGAATCCTGTGTTTTTTTAAAGAAAATGCGGTTTTTGCTATAAGCTTTTCGAACATGAGTTCAGCACCCTGGCGAGTTCAATATCTGTTTCGATACCTTCCAGAGGATCTTTTAAAGGAAGAACTCCGAGTTTCACAGCCTCCTTCCACATCGCCTCAAAAATCTTCAGCGCCTGTGCATAAGAAAGCCGTTCTTTCCTTAGTTGCTCATCCTCGAATTTTGCCAAAAGCCTTGCGTTTTTGACCATATAACGCTTTTATTATACCACTTCACGCAGCTATTAAGCACTTTGAATTCGGGCTTATTACCTATGCTTCCACCCTTCCGCGCTATTGAACTTTTGAACTTTTGACTTTTGCACTTCTGACTTCTGCTCTTCTAAAATCACCATCTCCTTTTATTTTCCTTCCCCTCCGAGGGAGAGGATATAAGGTGAGGGGGCTATCTTAAGCGGCTTGTGGTGGGGGCGGAGGAGGTTGCTGTTGTGGTATAATTATTTCAGAAACTCAGCCTTTGAAGGAGAATAATATGCCAATTGCTTTAAAACAAGAAACAGGGCTTATTAAAGTAAAGCAGTACTTAACCGACAGGAAAGGCCATAAGGTTGCTGCTGTTATCGATATGGATGAGTTCAACAGATTAGCAATACTGCTTGAAACCATTCCTCCTTCCGAGAGATGGCTTTATAAAAATAAAGCTGCACTCAAAAGTGTCCACAAAGGATTAAAAGAAGCCTCTCAGGGCAAGATTTCAAAACTCAACCTTAAAGAACTATAGGAACCTCCTTGTTCGATATTTTCCTGACTGATGAAGCAAAAGAACAGTTAAACCGGCTTAAGACAGACAAAGGTCTTGCCAAACGATACAACGCAGTAAAAAAGGCAATTCAATTCTTATCCCAAAACCCAAGGCATCCCGGACTTAAAACTCATGAATTCACTTCACTCAAAGGCCCTAAGGGAGAAAAAGTTTTTGA
>CAKKPR010000093.1 GCA_919901705.1 Thermodesulfovibrionales bacterium
TCCGCATTTCCATTCACCTGTTCACCCATTCACCTATTTACCCTTGTTTATCGCCCTGCTATTTGTAGCCCATCCCATCCAGACACAGGCAGTAACATACATTGTCCAGAGATTCACATCCCTTGCGACCATGTTCTATCTTCTGTCATTGGTCATGTATATAAAATTCAGAATCACCCCCTCCCTACCCCTCCCCCCTCGAGGGGGAGGGATGGGTGGGGGGGCTGTCGCTACACGCTATACACTGTACGCTGCCTCTCTCTTCTCAGCCATCCTTGCCATGAAGACAAAGGAGATTTCCTTTACACTTCCATTCATCATTGTACTTTATGAGTTTATGTCCTTTGAAGGGAAGATTAAAAAGAGAATTCTATACCTAATACCTATCCTTCTTACAATGCTCATCATACCCTTAACCCTTATAGGTGTAGATAAACCGATTGGAGATGCAATTGGAGAATTAAGAGAGGCAGCACAGGAGACAGAGGAGATTCCAAGATGGAGTTATTTTTTCACACAGTTCAGAGTGATTGTTACATATATAAGATTACTCTTTCTTCCTATAAACCAGAACCTTGATTATGATTATCCGCTATTTCATTCATTCTTTGAGCCGAATGTATTTTTATCTTTTTTGTTTCTTTTATCCATCTGTGGGCTTGGTGTTTATCTTTCTTACCGTTCAAGGCATAACCTCACGTCGCCTCCTTTTGCAAATCCCCCCTCACCCCCCTTTGACAAAGGGGGGATGGGGGGATTCCCTGACTTTCGACTTATTTCTTTCGGTATTTTCTGGTTCTTCATAACCCTCTCAGTTGAATCAAGCATAATCCCGATAAGGGATATCATTTTTGAACACAGGTTGTATCTGCCGGTTATAGGTATATCAATGGCTTTTACTTCAGCCGTTTTTTATTTTGTATCACGTTTTACGCATTACGCATCACGCATTACGCATTACGTGTTTTCTTTGCTATTGCCTATCGTAGTTATTGTCCTTTCAATTGCTACTTATCAGAGAAATACTGTCTGGCAGGACAAGATGAGATTATGGGGAGATGTGGTAAAAAAGAGCCCTAATAAGGCAAGGGGGCATAATAACCTTGGTATAGCCTACGATGATAAAGACATAATGGACAAGGCCATAGAACATTATCAGATTGCATTGAGAATAAACCAGAATTATGCAGAGGCATATAATAACCTTGGTAATGCTTACTATAAAAAAGGCCTGGCAGACAAGGCCATAGAACATTATCAGATTGCCTTGAGAATAAAACCGGAATTCGT
>CAKKPR010000094.1 GCA_919901705.1 Thermodesulfovibrionales bacterium
TGCTGTCAATGGGCATACCTTCGGGCCTTGCACAGGGCTCGATAGTCTTTACGCTTGGCAAAGATAACACAGACGATGATATAGAATACCTGCTTGCCGAATTCCCGCAGGTGATAAAAAGGCTAAGAGAAATCTCCCCCTACGGGAAGGGCTGGGGGATAGAAGGAGAAGGTGGACAATGTATAGTGCAAAAGTAATGGATCATTTTGCAAACCCGAGGAATGTGGGTGATATGCCTGATGCAGATGGCGTGGGCACAGAAGGGAATCCTACCTGCGGGGATGTGATGCAGATTTTTATAAAGGTCAAGGACGGGAAGATAGTTGATGCAAAGTTTAAGACTTTCGGGTGTGGCGCAGCTATTGCCGTAAGCAGCATGATTACGGAACTTGTTAAGGGCAAGACTCTCGAAGAGGCATTGGCTATATCAAAGGAAACAGTGGCAAATGAATTGGGGGGGCTGCCCGCCCAGAAGATGCACTGCTCAAACCTGGGCGCAGACGCACTCAGAAAGGCTATTGAAGATTACAAAAGCAAAAGTAAATAATAGACTGACTCCATGGCTGTTTGGCAGAAGTGGCGCAGGAATTGTTGAGACACTGATAGTCATCATAGTCATCAGTATTTTTGCAGTTGTGGTGATTGACAGGTATGAGGATGTTGTCTGGGAGGCAAAAAAGGTTGCAATCAGGGCAGAACTAAATAACCTGAGGCAAGCGATAGTGCTTTTTAAGATAACAAAAGGCAGATACCCTGAAAGTCTTAAAGAGCTTATTACAGAACATATTGTTGCGCCATACAAAGATACCCTGATCAGCGCCAAGTATCTGGAACCTTATTCTATTGATAAGGATATGAATATACTCGACCCCTTTGATTTGCCTTTTGCCTACGACCATTTGACCGGCAAGGTCAGGTCACAGAAAAAAGGTTTTGAGGACTGGTGAAACCCCACTCCGTTAAAAAACTCCAATCGGGCTTTCCGGCGGGGTTTACAAATCTAATTTTAGACTGTTAATATATCAGAGTTTTAGTCTATGACTCAAAGAGGAGAGGTGGCCGAGTAGGTCGAAGGCAGCCGCCTGCTAAGCGGTTGTGGGGGTAAAACTTCACCCAGGGTTCGAATCCCTGCCTCTCCGCCAGTGAATAGAAGTGAAAAGTTAGAAGTAAATTGCAACTATTAACTATTTTTTTAAAAGGAG
>CAKKPR010000095.1 GCA_919901705.1 Thermodesulfovibrionales bacterium
TTCATATCTTCAATCCGCGGGTTTTGCAGATATATGATGATAGAAAAGATTATCAGGGAAGACCCTTCAGAAAATCTTCAGTCACCCAAAAAGTGGGACCGGCTCCCCAAGGCATTAAGCTTCGAGGATGTTATGACTCTCCTTGATTCCAGAACTGACAGCCCCGCGTTTCTCAGGGATTCTGCAATGCTGGAGCTTCTTTATTCTTCAGGCCTGCGGGTGAGTGAACTTGTTTTGTTGAAAGTCGGCAATGTAAACTTTGAGGCAGGTTTTCTGAGGGTTATGGGGAAGGGGTCCAAGGAGAGAGTTGTGCCGATAAATGCACGGGCGCTGAATAAAATAAAAGAATATATCAGAGAACTCAGGCCTGCAATCCTGAAAAAAAGGCGTTCAGATTATCTCTTTGTTACAAACAGGGGCAGCGCAATGACCAGGCAGCGTTTCTGGCAGACGATTAAGAAATCCGGCAATCAGGCAGGCATAAAGCTCTCGCCGCATACCTTGCGGCATTGTTTTGCGACACATCTGCTGGAAGGCGGCGCTGACCTCAGGTCTGTTCAGAAAATGCTGGGTCATTCGGATATATCAACAACTCAGATATATACAAAGGTATCAACTGACAGGATTAAGAAAGTATATCGTGAGCATCACCCCAGGGCTTAACTGTTTTTAATGATTTTGCTATAATTTGGTTATAGTAAAGGAGAAGAACTATGGCTTTAATTCTGGTTATAGACGATTCATTGTATATGCGGGGGAAAATATGCAGCATCCTGAGGCTGGACGGACATATAATACTTGAGGCAGACAATGGGCTTAAAGGCCTTCAGATGGCCTCTGCAAATTTACCTGACTGTATTCTGCTTGATATCATAATGCCGGGGATGGACGGCCTGAAAATAATCAAATCCCTGAAAGACCAGCACCTGAATATCCCTATGATTGTTGTAACGGCAGATATTCAGGAAAGCACACGCAAACAATGTATGGAGTTAGGGGCTGTTGCGGTTATAAATAAACCTCCGAAGGAAGAAGATCTGCGCAGTATGATTAATAAAGTTCTTGCCCTTAAAAAGGAGGCTGACCGATGAACCTTACAACCGAACAGCTCGATGCACTGAAAGAGCTAATCAACATTGGCGTTGGAAGGGCAGCAAGTGTATTGAGCGAGATGGTTCATCATCATATTCGATTGCAGGTTCCTTTCATCAAGATACTATTGCCGTCAGAATTGAAGAACGAAATGGAGGAACTTGGAAGGTACAGGGTTGCCGCTGTGAGGCTCGGGTTTAAAGGTCCATTTTCAGGCTCTGCAGCACTGGTTTTTCCTCCTGACAGCGCCTCGAAACTTGTTGCAGTTCTAACTGGTGAGGAGTCAGGCACTCATGACCTCGATTCAGTCAGGGTAGGGACGCTAAGCGAAGTTGGCAATATTGTCATTAATGGCGTTATGGGCTCGATTTCCAATGTGCTTAAACAGAGTATTAATTATTCGCTTCCTAACTATATGGAGGATAGCATAGATAACCTATTGACTTTAGAGAAACACGATCCTAATGCAACAGTCCTGCTGGCACGCACGCGGTTTACGATTGAACAACTTTGTGTTGAAGGAGATATAATCCTGATTTTTGAGGTTGGTTCATTTGACTCCTTGCTTGCCGCCATAAACAGGGATTACGGAGGGCAGTCTTGAACGAGATAGAAGTGGCTGAGAAAGAATTCGGCATTCTCGATCATGCTCCTCTCGGTTTGTTTGTATTACGGCAGGATTTTGTTGTCCTTTTCTGGAATAGTTGTCTCGAGGACTGGACCGGCATCAGCAGGAGAGATATTATAGGGACGAACATCAGCGTCCATTTCCCCCAGCTGAATAGTCCCGAATATTATAAACGCATCCAGAATATTTTTGAAGGCGGGCCGCCAACAATTTTTTCCTCTCAGCTTCACAAATATATTATTCCTTCGCGCTTATGGGATGGGCAGGTGCGTATACAGCATACAACAGTGACCTCTATCAGCGCAGCGGATGGGGCAGGATTTAATGCACTTTTTGCAATTCAGGATGTTACGGACTTAACACACCGCATTCAGGGTTACAGAGTTATGCGGGATCAGGCATTGGAAGAAGTAAAAGAACGCAAAAGGGCAGAAGATGAGTTAAGAAAGGCGCACGAAGGGTTGGAGCTAAGAGTTAAAGAACGTACTGCTGATCTGGTTTTGTTAAACGAAAGGCTTCAGGGCGAGATTAAAGTGCGTAAAAAAGTCGAGGAGGAACTGAAAAAACTTGTTTCAACTCTGAATACCCTTGTATACCATATTCCCGATGGTGTTGCATTGCTTGATGCGGAACATCGCATAGTACTTTCGAACAGTATCGGAGAGAAGTATCTCGAAGCAATTACAGGCGCAAACATCGGAGATGTTTTAACTGATATATCAGGCCATCCCCTGGAAGAGTTTCTTGTGTCTGCATCGCATAAGGTCTGGCATGAGCTGAAAATTGGCAGCCCTTCCAATTTTGTATTTGAAATAGCAGGAAGGACTATAGTCCAGAATGGTGTTATAGGCGGGATGGTGCTTGTCCTGAAGGATGTTACAGAAGAAAGGACACTCGAGGATCGCGTAAACTCGCAGGAGAGGCTGGCTGCCGTAGGACAGCTTGCTGCTGGCATTGCTCATGACTTTAACAACATCCTCACAGGCATTATAGGGTTTGCGGATATTCTTAGAACTGATTATTCATTGCCCTATGAAGAAAAGGAGATGGTAGAGGCTATCCTGCAGAATGGCGAGAGGGCTGCCCAGCTGGTGCGCCAGATACTTGATTTCAGCAGTAAATCCTTAAGCGAGATACAGTCCATTAATTTGATGCCCTTTCTTAAAGAATTGTCGAAGTTTATAGGCAGGACCATTCCCGAAAATATCGAGATCTTCATTGATTGCAAGCCCGGAGAATATATTATCGAGGGAGACGCTGCAAAGATACAGCAGGTGTTTACGAACCTGGCGCTTAATGCGCGTGACGCAATGCCTGATGGCGGTAAATTGAGGTTTGCACTGTCACGAATCAGTATAAAACCTGAAGATATGCTGCCTGTAAATGATATGCCTTATGGTGACTGGATAGCTATAAATGTTACAGATACAGGGACAGGCATTCATCCGGATACTTTGCCGCACATATTTGAGCCGTTTTTTACTACAAAAGGAGTCGGCAAAGGGACAGGGCTTGGCCTTTCGCAGGTCTATGGCATAGTAAAACAGCACGAAGGGCATATTCATGTGACGACCGAGGTTGGCAAAAGTACTGCCTTCAATATATATCTGCCTGCAAGCAGGTTAAAGGCCGGGACAAGTTTTACAGAGGAAGAGATTGTAATGCCGAAAGGACAGAAAGAAACCATATTAGTCGTGGAAGACAATGAATCGGTGCGGAATCTTATACATAAAAAACTCAGCAAATTGGATTATAGAGTCCTGACAGCAATAAACGGAAAGGACGCACTGTCAATATTTAAGGACAACCAGAATGATATAAAGCTGGTCATTACTGATTTGGTAATGCCTGAGATGGGCGGCATAGAGTTGAGCAAGATGGTCAAGGCTACAAATCCTTCTGTGAAGATTATAGCGTTGAGCGGCTATTCTGTGGATTTCAAGGAAGAAGATTTACGGAAGTCAGGCATTGAGGAATGCATGCAAAAGCCATTTCAAAACCAGAAGTTTATTGAGGTTGTATCCAGGGTTTTAAAAAGAGAACCTGGTTGATTCTGAAAGTATA
>CAKKPR010000096.1 GCA_919901705.1 Thermodesulfovibrionales bacterium
CAGCGCCGAGCGTATCCTTGACAATCTCAAAAACTATGGCCTTCAGCTCTTCCAGGTCAATGGTCTTGCTGAGGCGCTCTATCATTACATAAAGCAATGTGAGTTCGGAGTTCTGGCGGACTATCTTGTTAATATATTTGTCCATGCCTTTTGACAGGACCTTTGACAAAAAAGGAACGAGGAAGATAAGGCAGACCAATCCAGAGCCAAAGATTATTAAGCCTATTGAGGTGATAAGCGAATATGTCTGTTTTAATGAGCGGTCAATTATAAGTTTTCCGTTTATGCGGTCTGACTTTAAATGGCAGCCGTAACAGGCCTTTTCATTGTAAATAACCCTTACATTCCTGTGTATCTTGATGCCATTGGTATTTATAATTATGGTGGTTTCAGGAGGCGCTGCATCAATCTTTTGATGACAGGCATGACAGGATTGCTCATTATATTTGTTCAGCACTTTTCCTATCTCGCTTTTATCAGAGGAATACGCAATCCTGCCGGTTTTATCAAGTATAAATGCCTTTATCAGCGAGTGATTATTTTTCCCTATATTCTCAATAGTGCCCTGTATCATATCAGGGTCCCTCATCAGCATGAGGCTGCCCAGGCTTGATTGTATTGCATTGCTCAGTTCCTGAGTTTTAGATTTGCTGTCGTTAAGCAGGCTGCTCCTGAGCATTAAGGCAATAAAAATCATGGTTGCAATAACTGAGAACGTTAAAATGCCAAGGATCCCTAGAATGATTTTTTTCTTTAGCGGGTATAGCCAATCTATTTTTATGTTATTTAAGTTTTGCATATTGCTTGTTAAAGATGCATTTTTATTGATGCATAATTATAACAGAACAGGGAGAAACTTAGTTTGCCTGATGTGTGGCCGGATTAATACCTGAATCTAAATAAGTAATGTAATTATTTTGCAGTTTTGCAAGCAGAGGTGACATTTTCGCAAAAGTGCAAAGACCCTTAAGCTAAAAAATGCTTTAAAATCAATGCAATGCCAGTTGGCATAGAATCTGCTTTTATATTTGCAAGGACATGAAAAAGGAGGACACTAAGATGAAAGCAAGAAAAGAGATGGTAAGGATGGGGACAAAGATAGGGGCAACACTTGGAGGGATAGTATTTTTAATCTTCGGATTAATCCCCGGGTTCTACTTTGGGAGCTATGGGACGCTGGTGGTTCTTAAGCACCTTATGGGGGGGCCTGTAGAGGCAACAGTGCTTGTAAGGATGGTAGTGGCAGTAGGAATACTTCTGGGGATAGTATGCATAGCGTCAGTGAGCATAGTGATAGGCTCAATACTCGGAACAGGGCTTGGATATCTTGTAGAGGCGGTTACATCACCGGTAGAGGTTAAAGAGGCTGCTGAGGCTACTGCTAAAGCAAAGTAAAGAAAAAATTATTAATCTTCCCAAGAAAGGCTGGAGATACTCCAGCCTTTCTTCTTTATGTGCGCCCGGCATGGGCGACAACTTGAGGGTGCAAGTCCCTTATGCGCCT
>CAKKPR010000097.1 GCA_919901705.1 Thermodesulfovibrionales bacterium
ATTCCTTTCATTTCTTGTTTTATAAAAAGCAACTGCTATAATTAGATTATGAGCATATCACCAAGCCCAAGTTACAGCATAACCCTGAGACTTGAGATAGTTAACACAATCGGGATGTTCGGGAAGATTGCAACTGCAATAGGAGCTTCCGGCGGAGACATAGGAGCTGTTGACATTGTACGCACAGGCAAAGGGATTATGGTAAGAGATGTTACTGTAAATGCAAGAGATGAATCACACGAAAGAGAAATAGTTGAAAGCGTAAAAAAACTCGAAGGAGTAAAAATCCTTCATGTCTCTGACAGGACGTTCCTCCTGCATCACAGCGGAAAGATTGAGATACACAATAAAGTGCCTGTAAAAAACCGCGCTGACCTCTCAATGGTCTACACCCCCGGTGTTGCAAGGGTATGTATGGCAATACACCACGATAAAGAAAAAGCCTACAGATTCACCTTAAAGCGCAATTCTGTTGCAATAGTGACAGATGGCAGCGCAGTTCTTGGCCTTGGCGACATAGGGCCTGAAGCTGCCTTGCCTGTAATGGAAGGGAAGTCCATGCTGTTTAAAGAATTTGCAAATATAGACGCCTTCCCGTTGGCGCTGTCTACCCGTAATTCAGAAGATATAATCAAGACAATAAAATTCATTTCACCTGCTTTTGGCGGAATAAATCTTGAAGATATATCCGCACCCAGATGTTTTGAGATAGAAGAAAGGCTTAAAAAGGAACTCGATATCCCCGTATTTCACGATGACCAGCACGGTACTGCCATTGTAGTTCTTGCTGCGCTGATAAATGCCTCAAAGGTAGTGAAGAAAGGCCTGAGTGGATTGAAGATCGTAATTTCAGGTGCAGGCGCTGCCGGAACTGCCTGCTGCAAGATCCTTCTTAATGTCGGGATTAAAGATATAATCATCTGCGACAAAGCAGGGATAATACACAAAGGCAGAAAAGAAAATATGAATCCCATGAAAAACTGGCTTTCAGAAAATACAAATCCAGGAATGCTGAAGGGCAGCCTCTCAGATGCAATGAAAGG
>CAKKPR010000098.1 GCA_919901705.1 Thermodesulfovibrionales bacterium
AGAAGGGCAGCTTGTCGGCATCCCATTCATATCACATAACTGAGTGATTTTAAATATTTTTTAATCTGCCTAAAAGTCGTTCAGAACCGCTAAAAACAAGTCCTGCTATAAGTCCGCATAAGGCAGAAGAGAGGTTGATAACAACTTACTGACAATCCTTGTTTATACTGTATGTCCGATAAGATATATTATGTTAAATATAGTAAATAGCTGAAAATGAGTCATCGCAAACGTTTATCGGGTAGTTTGAGAACACCAAAGATTGTCATTGCGAGCAAAGCGAAGCAATCTCGTTTCCGGCTCGGGATAAACTACTCAATCTCATTTTATAAATCAATGGGGTTAGAGATTGCCGCGAACCCTTTGGGTTCTCGCAATGACAGGTAAAGCGAGCAATTTCCCTAATAACTTGGCAGGTAAGGAAATATATACCCTAAAGTTCTAATTTATATATAATCTAAAAATTCTTCTTGACAAACAGCCTGAAGTCTGATATTAATATATCTAATTAAGCGCCTCGTTACCTCCCCTACGCTGCTGTCCACATCCCACGGACAGCAGTGTTTTTTTTTAAAATTCCTGTATCTCGACAAGCTTATATTGTTTACTGCCTAATCCAAGTCTTTCAGCTGCATCTATCTGTAGTTTATAAGGCTTTCTGGAAAGACAAAAAAGTATATCGTCTGATCCAGATTGATATTCGTCCATGGCAGATTGAGGAAGCTGTTTTCCATTTAAAAGCATATCTATTGTTGCCTGCTCTATTGAAACAATATCATCGGAAACAAGTATCCCTTGATCCTGTATAACCGGCACATCAGCAGACGGCATACAGTCGCACTCAGGCTGTATCTCCGTAAGAAAATTTATATATATAATTTTGCCGGACTGAAATGTACCGATAACTGCCCTCGCAGCCTCTGCCAGGGCGTGCATAAACCTCTCGTCATCACCCGGTATTGCAAGAGCGCCTGCCGGACAGACCCTTGTGCATCTTCCACACCTCCAGCAGTTATCTTCGTTGTAAGCAAAAAGTTCATTCTCAAATTTTATACTCTCAAGCGGGCAAATCTCTTCACATTGATAACAGAGCTCACACTTTGCTTCATCCCATATTAACTTGCCCTCGCCTATTGTATGTAAGGCGCCCCTTCCGCATTTCCAGCCGCATTTTCTGTGACTTGAACTGATCCCTCCCATCGCAACATTCTTAATGGCGCCTCCATAACCTGCCTGAATATGCCCTTTTACATGTGAACACACAACCATCGCAGGCACATCATGTATTACACTTGCAATTGCAATTTCACCAAGGATATCTCCGGCCCTTACCATTATATTGTCATTCCCATAAAGCCCGTCAGCCAGAACAACGGGCGCTCCCACTGAAAGATGATTTATCCCGTTTTGATTTGCAACTTCGAGATAATCAAGCCCTTTTATGCGGACAGTATCTGTAACAAAAGGCTTGGCGCTCATACCCTTTAAGGCGTCAACAACCTTTCTTAAGAATATAGGCCTCACAATCCTGTGAGCGCCCTCAGAGCCAAAATGCGTCTTTACGGCTGTCCATTCACCTTTTTCAAAAAAGTTCAGGAGATTTATCTCATTCAGCAACTTTTCGAGCTTGCCTGGCATGCTGTCTGTATATTTCCATTTTTTTATTCTTGCCGGAGCAAAATAGACCTTGGACATTGTCACCTCTCATTTCGTTATTTTATTATAAATCCATCCTATCCCTTGTGTATTATTACAATTTTATCATGAAACATAAAACCGAAAAATAGACATAGGACTATAACGATTTGAATTATCTGTCATTGCGAGAACCCGAAGGGTTCGTGGCAATCTGAGCTTCGAAGGCGAGATTGCGGAGTTTATCCCGAGCAACAAACGAGATTGCTTCGGCTTTGCCTCGCAATGACAAGCGAGGGACCTGCTCGCAATGACAACCTTCTATGTCTATTTTCCGGTAAAAGTCCTTTGTTGAATTTTCAGACGATAAAGTTTTATTATAAATCCAAAAGGTTATTTTATCGTTTTATAAGGGGAAGGGAACATCAAAAAAAGTCTCAGTGAAAAATCTTTTTGGATACTCCTGGCCGGCGTAGTCTTCTTTTTTGGACTTCTTACATACCTGATACTCGAACGGGAAAAAACCATAATAATCAACATATATTCAGAGAAATCTTTACAGACTGCAGAAATACTTACAAGGCATCTCACATCTGCAATGATAGAAAAAGATCCACTGATTGTTGCTCAACATATTCAAGAGTTCAGCCAGCATGAAGAAATGCAAATAGGAGTCGTAGGTATAAACAGGCAATTTGCATTTAACACTGATGTTACTGTGCCCGAAGAAATATTCGCCGGACAGAAAGAAACCCATATAAAAACCAATGACGCCCTCTTTTTCTTTAAGCCTCTTAATAATGAACCCAGGTGCCACAGTTGTCATTCCCCTGAGGATAAGACAAGGGGGATGATTGTTATAAAGACCTCACTAAAAAAGGCGCGCTCCGAGATTAATGAAACAGCTAAACGCCTGATATTTTTTGCCGTTACCATAGGCTTAATCAGTGAAATATTTTTAATCATTGTTATAAGGAAGATGATTCTGAATCCCCTGGATACCCTCTATCAAGGAACCGAGATCCTGAAGGCTGGAAAGCTTAATTACAGAATAGACTTAAAGAGGGATGATGAGATTGGCGAGCTTGTTTCCCGCTTTAATGAAATGGCAGACAGCATAGAGAGAGCACATATGGGACTGGAGAACGCCGTAAGGCAAAGGACTAAAGAGCTAAGGGCAATTGCTGAACTTTCATCGGAGGTATTTAAAGGAAATCTAACACTGAAAGAGGTTATAACGCAGTTTTTGGATGCCATAACAGACGAGATGGGCTATGGATATTCGGCCCTATGCCTTATAGACAAGGAAACAGGACTTCTTTTGCAGGAGTTCAAAAAAGGCATTGATAATGATATCTGCTCTATTGAAATATCGCTTGCCAGCGAACATCCCTTTATAAAAACCATAAGGGAAGCAAGGCCTGCGATAAAAAAGTCGCAGGATATCGGGGCGCCGGATGCATTTGGTAACGTCGTTATAATTCCTATTCTTTCTCATCAAAGGAAGAGATGCTGGGAAGTCAATCTCTGCACTTATGAAAACTGCCCTGCATTTAATAGTGCAGATGAGAGGTGCTGGTTGATGAGCGATACGCTCTGCAGAAGCCCTCAGGCAGTGGCCGGAAAAGAAAAAATCTATGGGTGTCTTCACTGCAATGTCTTCCCTGTTTTGGGAGTTTTAATGGCTGGCAAGACAGAAGATATAACAAAGACCTCGCTTCATTCCATTGAAATTCTTGGCTCTGAAATTGCATCTGCCATTGAAAACCAAAAGCTGCTCGAAGGCAAAAAAGAAGACATAGCCAGCCTTATCAGGCTTCACGATATATCAGTTGAAACGATTCGGGATCTGAACCTGCATAAACTTACGCAATCCATTGTCTCATCTGCTACGGTTTTTGCAAATATGGA
>CAKKPR010000099.1 GCA_919901705.1 Thermodesulfovibrionales bacterium
TGCCGTTATCATCAACATATCTCACGGGCGCGAGATTTTGTTTTAAAACCATATTGAGGATCTCTTTCTTTGGAAAATATGCCCTCCCCTCCCCATGCGCAACCCATATACCGAGTGTTGAGCCTTCCATGCCTTTGAGCATAATTGAAGGGCTTGGGAAAATTTTCACTGTGGAAAATCTTGATTCAAATCTCCCTGAGACATTATGTATAAACCTCGGCTGGTACTTGTCTTCTAATCCCTGCCATGGGACCCAACCGAGCAAGGCTGCAAGCTGGCAGCCGTTACATACACTCAGGCTGAATGTGTCAGGCCTGTTGTAAAACTTTTGGAACTGTTCATAAATCTTTTTATTGAACTTAATAACACCTGCCCAGCCCTTTGCTGAATCAAGGACATCTGCATAGCTAAAACCCCCGACAAAAGCCATTCCTCTGAAATTATCGGGATTTACCTTGCCTTCAAGAAAATCCGTCATAGTAACATCCCAGACATCAAACCCTGCCTGATAAAATGCAGACGACATCTCCCTGTCGCTGTTGCTGCCTTCTTCACGGACAATTGCAACAGAAGGTTTTTTTGCCTTTGCCATAATTGCAGGCGAGGAAACCTTAGGCGTAAATGTAAGATTAAAGTTATAACCCTTCCTGTCAAAAATAACCTTTTTCTCTTCAGCTGCACAATCAGGATTTACCTGATGTTTTTCGAGCTGATAGCTTGTCTCCTCCCAGATGCCCCTCAAAACCCTCATATCTTCATTCAGGACAATTTTATTGTTAAACTTAACTTTTATTTTCTTATTTGTGATTGTCTTACCTATTATCCGGCAAGGTATTTTATGCTTCTTAAGTTTGGCAAGAATCTTCTTCTCATTTTTCGGAAGGTATTCAATAACCAACCCGAGTTCTTCTGAGAAGAGGAAAGAAAGAGCGGGAAGACCACCCCCCCTTGTCCCCCCCTTGGTAAGGGGGGGATTGAGAGGGGGTGTTTGAATTATATTTATCTCCATCCCGCAGTTCCCTGAAAATGCCATCTCAAGAATTGTAGTAATAAGTCCGCCGTCGCTTCTGTCATGGCCTGAAAGAATTAAATCATCAGCTATGAATTTTTGTATCGCATTAAATGTTCTCTTCAGTAATTCAGGGTCATCAACATCAGGCGATTCATTGCCAATCTGGTTATATACCTGTGCAAGGCTGGTTCCGCCGAGCCTGTTCCTGTTGTTGCCAATATCTATAAATAGCAATTTGCTTTTGCCGGGCTGCTTGATATCAGGCGTTACAACCTTCGTGATGTCCGGACAGGCGGCATATGCAGACATAACAAGTGTGCCGGGTGATTTTACGGTTTCGCTCTTGCCTTTTTCTCCTCGGCGAATCCCGACGTGTCGGGACGAGGCAACCATTGCAGCCATTGAAAGGCTGTCTTTCCCTCCGTCAATAGCAATGCCAAGCTCAAGCATTATGTCTTTCAATGCAACTGCTGCATCATAGAGCCTTGCGCCTTCACCCGGAAGTTTTGCCGCCCACATCCAGTTGCCCGAACACTTGATATCCTCAAGCCTGCTTATCTTCGCCCATACAATATTTGTTAATGCCTCTCCGACTGAAAGCCTGGCCATTGCAGCAGGATTAATCAGTGTCTTTACCGGCTGTTCGCCAATAGAAATTGCAGCCCCGGTCAACCCAAAATGACTTTGAGCAATAACTGCCACATCAGATACTGTAAGATGCAAAGGCCCTGCACACTGCTGTCTTGCAATAAGGCCTGTAACGCTCCTGTCAACTTTGTTTGTAAGAAATCTTTTTGAACCGACTGATACGAGCCTTAATACCCTGTCAAGCGCATCCCTTACTGTAATGCCTTCAGGAAGTATAAGCGGAGCAAGCTTCGGCTCGACGCGTTCAAGCTTGAATGTCTTCTGGGGCATGTCACCGAGTATTTTTTCAAGGTCAAGGTTAACAGGAGCGCTCCCATCATTTTCATCATGAAGGATAATGTAACCATCGCCTGTAATCCGGCCTATAAATGAAAATAGCACCTTTTCTCTTTTGCATAGCTCCTCAAATATATCTGCCTTATCAGGTTTGATTAGAAGTGCATTCTGCTCCTGATACTCTGCGCCCCATATCTCAAGGACAGAAAGGGTGCTGTCTCCTGTCTGTATCTTTCTTATCTCAATCTTTGCACCAGCAGGATAGATTATCTCTTTCACAACATTGCAGTTTCCTCCTGCTCCCTGGTCATGGATGCTTATTATCGGGTTATCATTACCAAACTCAACGCAGGCCCTGATTACCCTGTTAAGTTTCTGCTCCATCTCGGCATCACCGCGCTGGACAGCATTGAAATCAAGCTCTGCAATGTTTTCTCCCTGGATCATGCTCGATGCTGCGCCGCCTCCCATGCCTATCCTGTAAGCCGGCCCCCCTATTTTTGTAACGAGCATCCCTTTCCCAGGCTGGCCTTTTTCAACATGTCTTGCATCCATCTGGCCTACTCCGCCGGTGAACATTATGGGCTTTATCCATTCCCTTCTTTCACCATCAGGAAGCCTCATACCGAATGACCTTGTGAAGCCCTGTATTACAGGCTCACCAAATTTATTGCCGTAATCAGATGCCCCGTTGCTCGCCTCAATCTCTACCTGCAAAGGTGATGCAAGGTTATTCGGGTATTCAAATGATTTATCCTCCCACGGGAGTTTATATCCGGGTATTCTTAAATTGCCCACACAGTATGCAGCAGTGCCTGCTATTACATGGGCTCCTCTTCCGGTTGCCTGCACATCCCTTATCCTTCCGCCGGTCCCTGTCTCAGCTCCCGGAAACGGCGCGACTCCGCTCGGAAAGTTATGCGTCTCTGCAGTAAAGATGACGTGGTATCTTAATTTTTTTATTGTGAACTTCGAATGTCTTCCGATATTTTCAGGAATTATTGTTGTTATGCCATATCCCTTAATTGCGCTTGAATTGTCATTGAATGCAATCACGCTGTTATTGGGATTTGCCTCTAATGGCTTCTTTATAATCTGCATCAGGTTTTCAGAAATCTCTTTTCCGTCTACGATTAATTTTC
>CAKKPR010000100.1:0-5076 GCA_919901705.1 Thermodesulfovibrionales bacterium
CCCCGATTTTGACTTAAAAGGCTAATAATCGTTCCGTTCGACCAGCTTGGAGGATTGATCAAGTATCCATGACACCATAAAACCTGCGGAAACATATCGATGGCTGCGTATGAGAGGACTATCCTCGAACACCGCACCGTGCAGTGTGTCGTAGCGGGCGTAAGCGCCGAACCACATTTTGTCAAAACGGCGTGACAAGGCCACCAGGAACTGCGTGCCGGCATAACCGCCGCTCGCATTGTAGGCAGGGCGGTCCGGACGTGCGTCGCTCTCAGTCACCCCATAGAAATACTGATGATTACGCTGCGTGCTGAAGATCGGCCCGGCCAGCACCCCGAGTTGCCATGGCTTGCCTGCAATGCCGTCGACATCAAGATTCAACCGCGGCGAAAAAATCATGCCGGCCTGGCGCGGATGTGACTCGACGGTGAAGGCCGCCCGCACCGGCAGACGCAGGTCGAATCTGAAGCGATGATCGCTGCTCTGCCAGATATGCATGTCCAGCGATGGTCCGAATTCGACCATTGACCTTAGATTGCTCATACCTTCGCGTGAGCTATTGTTCTTGCTGTGAACCGGAGGCGTGGCATTCAGGCTGAGGTTGACCCCTGCCAGCTCGCTTTTGAACAAGGTTGAGCGCACGCCGGTGCGATCGACCTTCAGCCATTCCAAACGATATACGATATAGGGAAATGGCAGGAGGTAGGAGTGTCCCTCGTCTGACCCCCGATAGTCTGGCAGCGACATACCAACAAGGCCAACGCCCAACTCCCATTGCGGCAGTTGCCCGGCTGCGGCCTGTTGCGACAAGCCCAGGAGTACCGCGCAGAGAAACAGGCCGGCAGCACGCAGATATGCCTTGCTCATTCTGTCTCCATCTTAAACAACGCCTCGAAACATCATCCTATTATTGCCCTGCTTTCTTCCTCTTGATAATCCTCTCAATATCAGTGATAATTTTATCAGTTGAGGAAAAAATCTCCGGCGCCAATGGGAAAAAAGGATTCTTCGGGATAGAGTAGCTTTATTTCACTTCCTCAGACATTCTGAGACAACATCCAATATAGCCTCAGAAGCCTCATGCTTTGTCATCATTGGCAGCGGCTTTTCCCTGTCTTTCCCTATGATAGTTATTTTGTTTGTATCCACATCAAAACCCGAACCTGCTTCGGTAACATCGTTAAAGACAATGATATCCGCACCTTTTCTCATGCGTTTGGCCCTGGCCCTGTCAAGCCTCTTGCCTGTCTCGGCTGCAAATCCGACCAACAGAGGCCGTTTCTTTAATTTGCCTATCTCTGCAAGGATATCGGGAGTATTTTTGAATTTTATGCTGAGTTTTTCAGACTTGTCTATTTTTATCTTTTCTTTTTTCTCAGGCAAAAAATCTGCAGGAGCCGCAGCCATTATGACAATATCGGTTTTCGAAAGATTTTTAAAAACTGCTTCTCTCATTTCCCCGGCAGTCTCTACTTTGACAAATGCTTTCAAACCTCGTGGAGCCTGAAGCGCAGACGGTCCGCTTATCAATATTACTTCTGCTCCCCTTCTGATACATTCTCCGGCAACAGCATACCCCATCTTGCCGGATGAACGGTTGGAAATGAACCTTACGGGATCAAGATATTCGCGTGTTGGCCCTCCGGTTACTATAACTTTTTTTTTTGAAAGGTCCTTTTTGCTTAAAGCAGATTTTACTGCTTCTATTATCTCATTCACGTCAGCCATTCTTCCGACGCCTTCTTCACCGCATGCGAGAGTTCCCTTATCCGGGCCAACCTGAAGGATGCCATGAGCTGTCAGACGTTTAAGGTTTTCCCGGACCATAGGATTCTCATACATCCTCCAGTTCATTGAAGGCGCTATAACTACCTTTCCCCTGAATGAAAGTATGCATGTGCTTAAAAGATCATCAGCTATTCCATTTGCGAATTTACCGATTATGTTTGCAGTGGCAGGGGCAATGAGCATGAGATCAGCGTCCCGGGAGAGTTCTATGTGGGACATCGGGTCTTCAAAGAGGCCGGAATAGACTTTGTTGCCGGATGCTATCTGAAGCGACAGCGGGGTTATAAAATTTTTAGAGGCATCGGTCATTATTACAGTAACTGATGCCCCGTCATCTTTCAGTCTTCTTATTAAATCAACCGCCTTGTAAGCAGCTACTCCTCCGGTTACGCCAAGGAGTATCTTTTTATTCTTCAGCACCTTCTTCTTGTTTATCGCCAAAAAGCTCTTTCAGCGCCTTCTTATCCATGGTCTCTTTCTCGTGCAGATAGACCTTCAGATCCTTCTCAAGCTCTGTGAGTTCCTCCGGCGTAGCTTCCTTTTTCTTTTCTTCAAGCATTTTCCTGTAATCAAACTTCTTTGCCTCTTCTTTTGCCTTTCTGGCTTCTTCCCCTACGAGAAACTCAAGCTTGTCCTGGATAGCCTCTTCTATAGCAATAGTAGTTACTTTTCTTGCCTTTGTCTGAATCTTCGGTTTCGCGCCGTAAGACAGCTCCTTTGCCCTCTGAGCAGAGATCATTACAAGCCTGTATCTTCCATCGATCTTTGTCTCATCAATCTCTACCGGAAGTGAAATAATGTCCATTCAGTTGCCCCCTTATCCTTTCGCCTCAATAACTCCGCCGAGGCGTAAAAAAATTTTTCTTTATCCACAATGGCTCTATACCCTTTATGCGCAGCTTTTCCAAAAGTATTATGGCCTTCAATTCCTCAAGCGCATCTTCAAAAATATTGTTTATTATAACATAATCGTATTTTTTATAATCCTTTATCTCGTCAACCGCCCTCCTGAGCCTTCTCTCCATGTCTTCTTTTGAGTTGCACATCCTTTTTTGGAGGCGCTCCCTGAGAACCTTCATCGAGGGGGGGAGGATAAAGATATAAACACCATCACTGCACTTCTTCCTTATCTGCCTTGCACCCTGTGTATCTATATCGAGTATGACATTTATTCCCTTGTTCCGCATCTCCTCAAGCCTTTTCCTGGAAGTGCCGTAAAGGTTGCCATGAACCTTTGCCCACTCCACGAATTCACCCCTCTTTATCATTCTGCGGAATACGTCTTCCGTGACGAATGTATAGTCCCTGTTATTAACCTCTCCTGTTCTCCTGGGCCTTGTGGTGTAGGAAACAGAGTGCCGCAGATTCGGGAGTATTGAACTGAGTTTATGACACAGCGTGGTCTTGCCTGCCCCTGAAGGTGCAGAGACAATGAACAGATGCCCCCTCGCTGCGAGTCGCTTACGACTATTCTTCCTCACCAAGATTCACCTTCCCTTCGAGGAATCTCTGTGTAATAGTCTCAACCTGCAGGGCGCTGAGTATAATATGATTGTTGTCCGTAACTATTATTGAGCGGGTTCGCCTTCCCTCTGTGGCATCCACAAGTTTGCCCTCTTTCTTTGCTTCTTCACGCAGCCTTTTCATCGGGGCAGAGCCCGGCGTTACGATAGCCACAACCTTTGGCGCATAAACTACATTCCCAAAGCCTATATTTACAAGGACCGGCCCCACATCACCTTTTTTCATAATCACCTCTATCAAAGTGTCAGTGTCAGTTTTCAGTGTCTGTATTACTGACACTAATCACTGACACTGTTCACTGTATATTCTGTACCTGTTCCCTGATCTTTTCAATTTCACTCTTCATCTCTATTGCAATGTTTGAAATCCTGTAATCGTCTGCCTTTGATGCAATAGTATTTACTTCCCTGTTAAGTTCCTGCAACAAAAAATCCAATCTTTTTCCTATTGTATCATCATCCGCAAGAATTTTTCTAAACTGCTTTAAGTGATTTTCTATCCTTGCCAGTTCTTCTGTTATATCAGTCTTCTCAAGCATAAGGGCTATTTCCTGAAGAACCCTGTCCCTGTCGTATTCCATGCCGGCGAGAAGTTCCTTGAGCCTTTCATGAAATCTTATCCTGTAGTCAGCAATGATCTCCGGACTCAGCGCTATAAGCTCCCTGTTTATTGAATCAAGCCTGTTAGCCCTGCCAAGAATTTCTTCCGCCAGCGCCTTTCCTTCGTCAAGCCTCATCTTTTCAAGCTGAGCCATTGCCTCGCTGAATGCGCCGTATAATGAACTGATGTCATATTCGGGTTCTCCTTCAACAAGGAGCTCCCTGTAATTTAACAGCGTTTCAAACCCTATCGTGCCCGGGATTGACAGCTCGGACTTCAGGACATTAAGGCTTTTATATATCTCCCTTGCAAGGCCGGTGTTTAGTTTAAACTTTATTTTGGCAGCGCTCGTTATTGATATCAAAACATCAAACTTGCCTCTTGAGAATTTCCCCTTGAGCATGTTCCTTAAAGGTATTTCATGTTCATTCAGCAATGGAGAAAGCCTTACAGAGATGTCCATAAATCTGTGATTAACAGAACGTATCTCCACCCTGACACCTTCTTTCTCTGTGGCCCCGAATCCTGTCATGCTCTGTACCATGGTAATTTAAAATATAGAATTAGTTGGCATGTTTAGTCAAATTTTTATAGAAATTATTCCGCATATACAACCAATTTTCCCTTTCTTTAGCTATAATATCCTTGATATAAAAAATAAGCAAAACAACCTCGGAAGGAGACTGTTATATGGAAACTTTGTGGGCGCCGTGGAGAATGGAATATATTCTTAGCAAAAAAGAGCCTGAGTGCATTTTCTGCTCCTATCCCAAAAAAAACAATGACAGGGAATGCCTCATACTCTACAGAAGCAGTCATAATTTCGTGATGATGAACAAATACCCCTATAACAACGGACATCTTATGGTAGTGCCATACATCCATACATCTACAACTGATACCCTTTCCGATGAAACACTTCTGGACTTTATGAAGGTCACGCAGCACGCATTAAGATGCCTTAAAGAGGCATTCAGACCGGATGGTTTTAATACCGGCATAAACTATGGCACAGTTGCAGGCGCCGGGCTGGAAGAGCATGTTCACCTTCATATAGTTCCGAGATGGGCAGGGGATACAAGTTTTATGACGGTTTTCGGAGAGATAAGAGTAGTGCCTGAACTTCTATTGCAGACTTATGATAAGCTGTTTCCGATATTTAAT
>CAKKPR010000100.1:5176-7186 GCA_919901705.1 Thermodesulfovibrionales bacterium
TCCCATAATTTATCCATCTCTTTGAGCGTCATATCAGAAAGGCTTTTTTTCTTCTCTGCCGCCTTCATCTCGATATAGCGGAACCTTGAAATAAATTTGCTTATAGTCTTTCTCAGGGCATCTTCAGGATTGACTCCGACAAAACGGGAAATATTAACAAGCATGAAAAATATATCTCCGAGCTCATCCTCAATCTCAGACTGTTTCTTTTTCTTGAGCGCGCTCTTGAATTCTTTTAATTCCTCATCCAGTTTCTTAAGCACATCCGTTGTTTTTTCCCAGTCAAAACCAACACGCGCAGCCCGCTTCTGAAGCTTGTGGGCCCTGAGCAAGGAAGGTATGGCCTTTGGAACGCCTTCAAGTATAGATTCCCTTTTTTTGCCCTCTCTTTGTTTTTCCTCTTCCCAGTATTTGCGAAAATGCTCTTTGCTCTTAAACTTTGTTTTCCCGAACACATGCGGATGTCTTCTGAGCATCTTGTCGCTGATTGTTTCTATAACATCAGACATATCGAATTCTTTTCTTTCCTTTGCAAGCTGGCAATGAAATACTATCTGGAAAAGAAGGTCTCCAAGCTCCTCCTTAATCTTTTCTGGGTCTTTTTCATCCAGCGCCTCCAGAACCTCGTATGTCTCTTCAACGAGGAAAGGCTTAAGCGAATCGCTTGTCTGCTCCCTGTCCCACGGGCAGCCGTTCCCGCTTCTGAGCGCAGCCATAATATCAATAAGTTTTTTAAGATCCATGATGTTTATGATAGCAGATTAAGAAAGATGATGGTAATTGAAAACCTGGTCCAGCCAAATCGTCTTTGCTAATATGGCCGGCGTGCAAGGAGATAAAAAAATCTTGACCGGAGAGAGACAGGGGGAATAGAATAGTGGCAACCTGAGGCAAGGACGGGAAAAGGATAAAAATCGGGATGTTGTCTATGATATTCTGAAGGTATGAATAAAAAATTGTTTGATAAATTAAATCATATGTCTGAAATCCCCAAGCACGGGAAAGACGACCATAAGCAATGGCTTGAACAAAAAGAATTTTTGCAGTTTCTTATCGATACATCATCAGGAGAAATTCCTCTATATGTTTCGTATAAAGGAACTTTTATTTATTCTGTGTTCCTCCCGCAAAGCTGCTTGAAAGGCAAGTATATTGATGATCTAATGAAATGGGACTGCAGGCCTGACCGCTCATGGGAATATTGTTATTCTCGTGATAAACACAGGGCATTAAAAAATATTTCTGTTTTATCCCCCTTCGAATTTTCTACATCAAAACTATTAAAGAAAGCGGAACCTATAACCATTTTAAGAAGTTTTGAAGGCATGATAGGCCCAAAAAGTTATATGGTGGTTAATCAGCTGTTGTCTCATCCTAATGATTTGCACTTTGAAAAAGAAAGGAGTGCGTATTGCCGTTTGAATGAGGATGGAGATGTTGAAGAAGTTATAAAAATACATCATCAACCAGACGAAATTTCAGTAACTATAGCGCAGGCCATTCTTGATAAACATTTATTTTTAACAAAATCGGTTTTATTACGGTTTTTTGATAGAACCCTTTGCTGTGCTCGGGCAGGATTAAGTGAGAGCAGCAGACAAGAATCTAAGTGCAATGACAGGAGAAATAAAATTTATGCCCGGCAAGCGATAGCCTTTAATGAAGATAATTTGCCAACAGCTGGCAAACTGAGGGGTTTTCAAATTATCAACAATCACCTGTCACGCGGCAAGATGTTAAAGGTTTTATCTGGCGCTTCAAGACCAAATAGGTAGCTCCTTGGGTTCAGCCTTGATTATTGACATTCTTTGCTTCCGCCCTTCCATTCTCCGTAGCTTTACTGCGAAGGATGAATCCATTCTCCGTAGCTTTACTGCGAAGGATGAATCCACGCTTGCTTTCAGCTTAGGGTCAATTTATTCGGCTCGTGTTTCTGATTCGTTCATGAATTATTTTTTATTCTGACTTACGCCAATCTTCCAAACGCCTTTTTCAAGAAAAGCTTCTATG
>CAKKPR010000101.1 GCA_919901705.1 Thermodesulfovibrionales bacterium
TTTACTTTAAGAGAGGAATAAACGCCTTCTGTGTCTTGGGCTGCCAAGCGGATTTTTCTTCAGGACATCTGATTCCCTGCCGTTCTGCAGAAGATCAATCATCCTGTCAAGGGATTCTTCCTGGTAAAGCTTTATATTTTCTTTTTTATAGGCAGTCGGAATTATAATATTTCTGTCAATAAAACTGCTGAACCGCTCCTGATGCAAACCAGAGAGGAATACAACACTTTTAAATATCCTCTTATTCGTCCTGAATGAGAACATTGCCCTTTCCAGAGACCTTTCAAGGAAGATGTCATTCCTTACCTGAACTTTTTTTTCTATAGCTATTGCCCTGAGCCAGTATTTTTTATCAACTATGCTGTCTGCCTTCAGTTCAAGGAATGTATGGCCGACATTTTTTCTTCCTATCGTGAGCCTCTCATGCGCGACAGTATCTGCTGCAAGATGGCTCATATACCCATAGACAAATGCCTTTTGCTGTTGTGTTGTTGCAGCATCAAACAGGCTGAAGGCGACATCCCAGTTGTGCGAACTTTTCTCGTCAGGCAGGTACTTTTTGCCGACAATGATGTCTGCCATAAGGTTACCGTAGATAAAGTCATTCCTGTATTTCTTCATCAAGGCATATATGCCGGCTGGCAATAAGGAGCCGAAATAGTATATCTCGCTCCCAAGATATACATGTGTCAGAGGCCCCCATGCAAAGGCAAAGGAAGGCACTAACAGAAATGAAATAATAAATAAAAACCTAATCATTAACTTACCTTATGATACTATTATAGTTTAACAAATCAGGCTCAAAAATTACCATCGTATTTTCAGACATGCCGTTGCAGACAGCAACACACAGAATGGCATGTCTGATTCTTAAATTGAGACTGCTGAAAAACCCTCACAAATTGTCATTGCGAGCAGGTCCCTCGCTGTCATTGCGAGCCGAATGCGAAGCAATCTCGGTTTTTGCTCGGGATAAACTCCGCAATCTCGCCTTTATATTAAATCAGCCTGTTAGAGATTGCCACGTCGCTGACGCTCCTCGCAATGACAGCCAAAACGGACTTTTTCAGGGCGCTTAAATCAATATAAAAACAACAGGGAAGGGGGTATAAAAACTATTTGATTTTTTTTATAAATTCTTCAACAGGGATTGCAACCAATGTAAGGAGCTGAACAGAACCCCTTGCTCCAAGCTCAACAGACATCTTCATCACTGTCTCATTGTCCGGAGCTTCCACAATATTCACAAAATCATACGGGCCGAGCACTGCATACTGCTGTTTTACCTTAACACCCATTTTTTCGAGTTCCTTGTTAACCTCAAGAATCCTGTCAGGTTTTTCCTTTATCGTCTTTCTACCCTCGTCTGTGAGGGTGCTTAAAATTATGTAAGATCCCATATCTTTCCTCCTTTCTCTATGCGGCGTAGACTTACCCCTTCCTGACACCTTTATACCCCAATTTAAAAGCAATGTCAAATTGAAAACAATATTTGACAGTCACTTGCCTGCATGATATATTGAACTATAGTTTGAATTTAAAAAGGAGGTGAACGATATGTCCTGTAAAGCCGGTCACAAGGGAACTTGCGCTACAAAAAAGACAGCAAAGAAGAAAAAGAAATA
>CAKKPR010000102.1 GCA_919901705.1 Thermodesulfovibrionales bacterium
AGACGGCGCTGTTATTGTTGTAGAAGAATCCCGTCATCGTACTCGCCGTTTGCCTATGCGCTTTCAATAAACAACAATGCAGGGTCTTCAAGATACTGTATTACCTTTGTCAGAAACTTTGATGCATCAACGCCATCTGTTACCCTGTGGTCAAATGTGAGAGAAAGCGGGAGTATCTTTCTTATAACAATCTGTCCGTCTTTAACCCACGGCTTATCAGAAATCTTGCCGGTGCCGAGTATTGCAACATCAGGATAATTGATAATCGGTGTTGCAAACCATCCGCCGAAATGTCCGTAATTTGTAATCGTAAAAGTGCTCCCCTTTATCTCCTCAAGCTTTATCTTCCGCTCCCTTGCCTTCTGGCCTAAATTCTGTATCTCTATGGCAAGTTCAAGGATGGTCTTTTTGCCTGCATCTTTTACTACAGGAACCATCAAACCTTCCGGCGTATCAACAGCAATTCCAAAGTTATAGTATTTTTTAATGATAATATCTTCCCGCTCATCATCAATTGACGCATTTAATAAGGGGTGTTCTAAAAGCGCATGATATACAGCCTTGATAAAGAATGGCATAAAAGTAAGATGCATCCCTTTTTCCTGTATTGGCTTCTTTTCCTTTTCCCTCAGATTCCATAATTCAGTGATGTCAGCCTCATCCATGCCTGTTACAGATGCAGTTGTCTTCTGGGCGGTTAAGAGATTTTTTGCTATTGTCCTTCTCAAGCCCTTCAAAGGCATTCTCTCCATAGCGCCGAACTGGTCTTCTGTCTTCTTTTCCTTTTCAGATGCATCAGCCACATCCTCTTTTGTGATGCTTCCGCCCGGCCCCGAGCCTTTTATGGATTCAAGCTTTACTCCAAGCTCTTTTGCCAAGGCCCTCACAGAAGGTGTTGCAAGCACTTCTTCCTCTTCTTCTGGAAGAACTCCAACAACAGACACGGATTTTGGCTTTTCTACAGGGTGCTCTTCTGCTTTCTCGCCTGCCTCTGCAATTGTCATTAAGACCTCGCCGACCTTTGCAATATCGCCTTCTTCTTTATTAATCTTTAAAACCGTTCCTTTTTTTGGGGAAGGCACTTCAACAACTGCCTTGTCAGTCTCTATCTCAAGGACGGTCTGGTGCTCTTCTATGGCATTGCCTTCTTTAACAAGCCACTTTCTAATCTCGCCTTCAGTGATTCCCTCTCCCAAATCCGGCAATACAAAATCAAATGGCATGACGCCTCCTTGTTGTAAGGTTCTTAATCAGTAAAAGAATAGCACGCAGGATAATGGCAGTCAATTTAAAATATTCCGTGAATCTGCTGTGATATAATTTAGAACTAACAAGCAACATTAAAATTTGTCATTGCGAGCAGGTCCCTCGCTTGTCATTGCGAGCCGAAGGCGAAGCAATCTCAATTTTTATCGCTCGGGATAAACTCTGCAATCTCGCTTTGATGTGTAATCATTTGGTTAAGGATTGCCACGTCGTCTCCCGACAATATCGGGGGACTCCTCGCAATGACGGCGATAGTGCTAAAATTTTTGTATCAGGAGGTGCGAAGCGGATGGATGTAGCTTTTGTAGATTACATTGAGACATATTATTCGAACAAAGCAAAAACACCTGTGCCTGATAAAATTAACGGCAAGTTTGTCCAGATAAGAAACAATCAGACAGAGTATTTTGTCTTTTCCCCAAAGGAGCTTACCCTCTATCACGCCAATATCGTTGAGCGGTTTTGTCTGGAGAGGGGGCTTAAAGGCGCGTATGCAGGAGAGGGCAAGCGTTTTGATATACGCGAACCAGGATGGGAAGTAGTTGGCGGAGGAAAGTTTGATATTGATAAATCCCAAAAGCAAATCCGTTTATATGATACCTCTCTGGCATACGGGAGATTCGATTTAAAGGGATTGAAGGAAAAGATTCGCTCGGCAGGCAAGCTCCCGGACTACAGCGTAGTGATTTACTAATCCTGCCCTTAGTTTTTCCCGAAACATGCATCTGTGATATAATGTTGATAGCGCAATGCATCTAAGGAGGAACTTTGGGAAGAGCCGGAGCGTTTAAGAGTGATAAAAGAAGAAAAGAATTGTCGAGGCTGAAAAAACAGGAAGAGAAAAGGCAAAGACGTTTTAAAAAAGATGAGGAGATAAAAGGAAACGCTGAAACGGAATCTCCGCAAGAAACAGAACCGGCAGGAGAAACGGAAAGCAGTGAATCACTTGATGTAAATGCATCTTCCTGAAGTCCGGACATTTTCTCATATTTCTTGTATTTACCATGCCGAGTTTCTTATGGTATTCTTCTATATGCATAAAAAAAGCTGCTTGTTGAGTTAAACACCTATGGCCTTTACCGGAGAGTTAGAACAACTACATATAGTTGATATAATTCAACTGCTCAATACAACGCGGAAGTCCGGCACTCTTTCCGTCAAAGGAAGCAGTGGCGAAAGCCGGATAATTTTCAGTAATGGATATATCGTCGGCGCAAATCATCTGAACAAAGTCCGCATCGGCACTGTCCTGGTAAAAATGAACGCCATAACCATCGAAGATCTCAGGCAGGTGCTGAAAATCCAAAAAAATGCGGGGAAGAATCGCAAACCCCTGATTGCCACTCTCATAGAACTGGGCAAACTGGGGCGTGACAAAGCATCCATGGGACTGACGAAACTGATAGAGATGACTGTCGTTGAATTGGTAGGCTGGACAAAGGGAACCTTCACCCTCGATACAGAAGCCGTTGTGGTGTCTCCTGATTGCAGTTATCCCATAGGCAAGATGGAACAGGAAATATGCCTCGACTCACAGATGGTATTGATGGAGGCCCTTCGCATTTTTGATGAACAGGAACGTGACCGCCAGCCCGGGAAAACTGAGCCGGATGAAGAATTGTTTGAAGAGGTGCTGCCATCAGAGGTGGTTTTGGAAACCGGGGCAAAGAGTTCAGCCCTTACTGCGGACGATTTGGGCCTGGGGGACCTTGACCACATGGAGAGGAAAATGCCTGAGTTTTTACCTGCGAATGAGGTTTTTGACCCGGCTGAAATTCACCGCCAAAAGATAAAGGAGACTTTAGCCGATTTCCCGGCCGAAGAGCAGGAAGCCTTTGTCTCTTTTTTGGAAAAATATACGGTAAGCAAAGGCGCCTATGACGGATCGCAAAGGCAGGAGGGCGGGACGAAAGGCCTTATACTGCTTAGCGAGGATGAACTCATCAATCATTCGGTTATGACGATATGCAAGGATGATGGCGTCCTTGTATTTGCTACGGACGGAGAAGAGGAACTTAACCGCATCATAGACCAGTGCCTCAAAATAAAGGCCTTGCCCCTCCTGGTTTTTGATAACCCTGAAACTACGGAAGGGATACTTTCCAAAGAAAAAATTATCGGTCTGAGGCAACGGGTAAAAGAAAAATATCCGCAGGTTTCTACTGTCCAGATGGCTTCTTCGCCGGATAACGCCTTCATGTTACAAGCATTTCATGACGGCGCAAGGGCGGTTTTCCCCAAGCCCTCAACAAAGGCGGGGAAAGCGACTTTCATTCAGGATACGATAACATTTCTGGAAACCTTTAACTCTTATATCAAAGGTTTTTTCCATGAGCGGAAAAACCTTGTAGCAGCAGACAATCAGATGGGAAAACTCAAGGGCCGCATTCTGACTCTTCGGGACATTAAAGAACCGCCTGCCCTTTCCCTTGCCCTTCTTCAGTACGTCTCTGAAATATTTGAACGGTCTGTTACTTTTATTGTCCGTCCGGCAGAGCTTGCAGGAGAAAAAGCCATAGGAGTGTTCGCCGACAGAAATACGGGACCAACTTCAGTGACAAATCTTAAGATACCCCTGACAAAATCTTCAGTCTTCCGTGACGTGACTGAAAAAGGACGGTTTTTTTATGGAGAGAGCGACGATGAAGTCTTAAAGAATCATCTCTTTGAATTGATCGGCGCGCCTCTCAGGCCGACTATACTTCTCCTGCCGATTAGAACCCGTGGGAAGACCGTGGCCCTGATATATGGAGATTCCGGAGGGAAAGAGGCCGCAACCTTACAAAGTGATTTATTGGAAATTCTGGCTAATGAGGCCGGCCTTGTTTTGGAAAACATGCTTTATCGCAAACAGAGCAGCAAGGCGTCTAAATGATAGACTTGACACAGATACCTAACAATATATAACATTCAAAAGGAAAACGAAAATGGACATCGCCACTTTGACAAAAATTCTGGAAATTGCATTTGAAAAGAAGGTTTCCGATATCCACTTTGAAGTGGACAATCCCCCTTTATTCAGGGCTCGCGGGCACTTAATTCGCTCAAAATTGAATAAGTTAACCCAAAAAGATACAGAGTCTATAGCGTCAGCAGTAATGGAGCAGCACAACCGGAAGCTGCCTGAAGACTTAAAGGAATTCGATACTTCTTATGCCTTGTCAAACGTAGGACGTTTCAGGGTCAGTATCTTCCGTCAGCGGGGAAATATCGGACTTGTGATGCGTGTCATCCCTCACTATATCGGCACTTTCGAGGAACTTAACCTGCCTCCTGTATTGGGAAATATCACAAAGGCCCCTAACGGCCTGATACTTGTCTGCGGGCCCACCGGCAACGGTAAATCTACAACCCTTGCTTCAATGATCCGGCATATCAACGACAATTTCAATTACAGTGTTGTTACCATAGAAGACCCGATCGAGTATATTTTCCATTCAAATAAAAGCTGTATTATCCAGAGGGAAGTAGGTATCGACACAGAGGGTTTCGGCGGAGCCCTCAAGGCAGCGATGCGTATGGACCCCGATGTCATTATGGTTGGAGAAATGCGTGATCTGGAAACAATTGACGCCTGCATTAAGGCTGCCGAAACAGGACATCTGGTACTCTCGACCCTCCATACACATAACGCAGCTTCCACTATCAGCCGTATCGTAGGGTACTTTCCACCCCAGGCCCAGGAGAGCCTGCGCCACAGATTGGCGGAAATTATCGTGGCAACAGTTTCCCTGCGTCTCGTACGGGGAAAAAGCGGCGAAACTGTTCTGCCTGCCATGGAAGTAATGTATGCGACGGCCACCATTAAGGCCTGTATCCGGGATGGCCACCTTGATGAACTTGAACAATATATTGAAAAAGGGCGTGATGAATATAACATGCAGACTCTGGATCAGCATCTGGTTCAGCTCTGCAAGAAGGAAATCATAACCCTCGATGAAGCGAGACGGATTTCCCGCACAACAGACCTGGAACGAAAGCTGCTATATTCTTAGCAGCAGTTACTCTTGTAAGGGCGGAAGTTGCATAGTGCCGTAGTTCTGAAGAGATTTAAAACTCTGGGACTTCGGGACAATGAGACTTCAAAGCTGGTTTAATACTTCATCACCTCTTGAATCCCTTTTTTAATTCTCTCAACAGTCGGCATGTAATAATCTTCAAGCTTTGAAAAAGGCATGACAGCATCAAAGCCCGTAATCCTGATTATCGGAGCTTTAAGATAAAGCATCGCATCCTCTGCAATAGTTGCTGAAAGCTCTGCGCCGAATCCGCAGGTTTTAGGGGCCTCATGAATAATCACGACACGGCCTGTTTTTTTAACTGACTTAAATATTGTCTCTTCATCAAAAGGACTGAGGGTCATCAAATCAATTATGTCTGCATCAATTCCTTCAACTGCCTTTAAGGTCCTTTGAAGCATACTTCCCCATGCAATCAAAGTTACATCTTTTCCCTCCTGAACAAACCTTGCCTTTCCCAGAGGCATTGCATATTCGCCTTCCGGGACTTCTTCTTTTATAGAGCGGTAGAGCCTTGTTGATTCAAGAAATATCACAGGGTCAGGGTCTCTTATGGATGAGATTAGCAGCCCTTTTGCATTATACGGAGATGAGGGGACAACAACCTTTATCCCCGGCATATGACAGAACAATGCCTCTGTGCTTTCTGAATGAAGTTCAGGAGCTTTTATTCCTGCACCATATGGAGCCCTGACCACCAAAGGGCATGTGAATCTTCCCCTTGAACGTGAGCGAATCCTTGAGGCATGGGAAAAAATCTGGTCTAAGGCAGGATAGATGAATCCCATGAACTGAATCTCTGCAACAGGCCTTAAACCGTATACAGCCATTCCGATTGCTGCGCCGACAATGCCGGACTCAGCCAGAGGCGTATCTATGACTCTCTCAGGGCCAAACCGTTCCAGCAGCCCCTCTGAAACCCGGAATACCCCGCCGTCTTTGCCAACGTCCTCTCCGAGCAGCAAAACATCCTTGTCCCTCTGCATCTCTTCTTTCAATGCAAGGTTTATCGCCTGGACCATGTTTAATTTAGGCATGGATGCTACCTCTTAAGTCTGTCATTGCGAGGTCGTTTCGACCGTGGCAATCTCACAGCTCCTCATAGATATCCTTCCATTCAGGATTCATTGTGTCTATTAATTTCTCTTTTTTCGCTCTTGAACCGTCTTTAATCTGTTTCTCCCTTAAAATAGAGCTCTTAACATCTCTACAGACTTCGTAATATACAAGCTTGACAACATTATATTTCTTCGTAAATCCTTCAACTAATTTTTCCCTGTGTTCATAAGTTCTTCTTTTTAAATCATTAGTAATGCCTGTATAAAGGACTTTATTATTCTTGTTTGTCATCATATAAACATAGTATTGTTTTTCCATTTTTATTTGTATAAGAACGAGATTGCCACGTCGCTTCGTTCCTCGCAATGACACGGATAAAGACAAATTATTTCACAACAGCTCCCTCGTCTGCCTCACCTGCCTCTGGCTAAGTTTTTCACAGGTAAATGTAAACATATCCTTTGGCTCAGGATGCTCTATTGCCTCTTCTTTTTTCACAGCTTCATTAACCGCTGCCATTGCTTTGTCTTCAACTTCTTTCTGATACTGCTCTGTCCACAATCCTTTTTTCTCCATAAAGAGTTTCAGCCTGAGAATCGGGTCTTTCGGTTTCCATGCCTCAATTTCTTCCTTAAATCTGTATCGCGATGCATCATCAGACGTTGTATGGTCTGACATCCTGTATGTAAAACATTCTATAAGTGTCGGGCCTTCACCCTTTTTTGCCTTGTCTAATGCGGCCTTTGTTGCTTTGTAAACAGCAAAGATATCATTTCCGTCAACCTGAATTCCCTCAAACCCATATGCAAATGCCTTTTGTGCAATTGTTTTTGATGCAGTCTGCTTTTCTCTTGGAACTGATATTGCCCAGTGGTTGTTCTGGCAGATAAAAACAACAGGCAGTTTGAATACACCTGCCATATTCATTCCTTCGTGAAAGTCGCCTTCCGAAGTCCCTCCGTCACCAAAATAGGCTGTGACTGCTTTTTTATCCCCCTTATATTTAACTCCCATGGCAACGCCGACAGCATGAGGCACCTGTGTTCCTACAGGCACACAGACAGGAAAGATATTCAATTCCTCAGGAGTTTTAACGCCTCTTTCATCTCCTGACCAGTACTGGAACAACATATGCAATGGATAGCCCATTGTTATATAAACACCTATCTCTCTGAATGACGGAAATATCCAATCAGTTCTCTCAAGAGCAAATGCGCTTCCTACCTGTGACGCCTCCTGTCCTAAAATAGGCGCATAGGAGCCGATCCTGCCTTCCCTCTGAAGATTCAGGGCCTGATGGTCAAAGGTTCGTGAAAGGACAAGCAACTCATACATTATTTTTATATCAGCATCTGACAGGGAAGGCATGAGGGATTCATCAGCATCCCCCTTTTCATCGAGGATATCAAGTCTTTTTACGTTGATTGATTCTATTATTTTTTCCGGCATAT
>CAKKPR010000103.1:0-1718 GCA_919901705.1 Thermodesulfovibrionales bacterium
CGCTTATATCTGTTGGGCCGATCAGGAGGCTTGGGGCGCCAATGTTGCCATAGAATCTGACGTCATCTCCTATTGCCTCAATTTTTTTAAAGAGATCCAGTATATTTCCTGATATTACAGCTTCTTTTACAGGGAATTTTATTGCCCCATTTTCTATCCACAGCCCTGATACGCCGATTGAAAACTCTCCTGAGATAGTATTTGCAGTGTGCACCCCCATCGCCTCGGTTATATAGAGGCCTCTATCCATGGAGGTCAGCAGGCTGTTGAAAGGCATGATATCGGATTCAGAATGTGCCATGACATACAGGTTTGATATGCCTGTCGAAGGAAGCCCTGTGTATCCTCCGCGCACGGCATTCCCGGTTGAGCTGACCATATCTTTTTTTGCAGTGTATGTGTTATAAAGATAGCCCTGAAGCATGCCTTCTTTTACCAGGACTTTTTCTGATGTTGCAACCCCTTCATCATCAAAAGGCCTTGTGCCGAGCCTGTGCGGGATTAGTCCGCTGTCAATGAGGTTTATCTTTGAACTCAGTACTTTTTGTCCGGCTTTGCCCATCAGCAATGAGCGGCCTTTTTGCACGGATTCCGCTGTAAGCGATGATGCAAATACACCAAGGAATTCTGCTGCAACGGAATTGTCCAGGATGACAGGGGCTTTTATGGTATTAATCTTTTTTGAACCGAGCATCTGCACTGCACGCCTTGCAGCATTTATTCCGACATCCTCAAATGATATGTCTTTCAAAAATCTGTTTCCATCGGCGTCCCATCCCATTTGAGCCTCGTTGTTTTCCTCTGCAACGGTTATGACCTGTGCTGCAAATTTTGTATAAGGATATGATATGTCAATGCCTTTTGAGTTTAGTATCAGGATTTCACCGCTGCTGAATGTTCCGGATGCCTTTCTTATTTTTTTTATTCTGTTGTCAAAGCCCTTTGCCGCCTTTTCAATAGCCAGGACATGTTTTATCGCCTCATCCTCTTTTATGTTTAGCGCTTCTCTGTCCAGTATCTCAAGTTTGCTGATATCATCTTTCATGTTTTCGGTACTTGACGGCAGGTCAAGGTATTTATCCTTATCAGCCCATTTGGCTGTCTCTGTTGCGTTCTTCACAACCGATTCGATTTCATCAGCAGATGTTGAATAAGAAAATCCAAGCCTGCCATCCTTTATGACGCGTAATGAATATCCAAAGGCAAGCGATGATTCGATTGCATCTACTGCGAGGTTTTTTACTTCCAGCGAGAGGTTTTTGGAGGATTTTATATATACCTCTGCCTGGTCTGCTCCTTTTTTCAATGCAAGCTCAACGATCCTTGATGCGAATTCCATATCAGTCTTCATAGTATGTTGCAGAGGCCGAGTCAGATTCCCATACTGTAACAGCAGAGACCTGAACCTGCTCATCGGACAATTTCTTGTTAAGGGAATCATATATCCATTTTGCCATGTTCTCTGATGAAGGGTTTTTTTCCGTGAATGGGAAGATATCGTTTAAAAAGGAGTGGTCCAGTGGTTCTATAACCTCGTTCAGAATATTTTTCAGATCATGGAAGTCCATTGCTATGTCTATATCATTCAGCCTTTCTGCTATCACATGCACCTGAACCTTCCAGTTGTGGCCGTGCACCCGCTCACATTTGCCTTTGTAGCCTCTCAACTGGTGCGCTGCAGCAAAGGTCGTCTCTACCATAAGTTCAAACATCCTGCT
>CAKKPR010000103.1:1818-10235 GCA_919901705.1 Thermodesulfovibrionales bacterium
TTTTTGAATATTGATATGTACGGGAGATTCCTGAACTTGTTATCATAATCAAGGCCGTAACCAACCACGTATTCATTGGGTATCTGAAAACCTACATAATCCAGAGGGACATCCACTTCTCTCCGGCCTCTTTTATCAAGGAAGGCACATATCTTGAGGCTTCCCGGTGACCTTGCGAGTATCCTTTCCCTTATATAATTGAGGGTTATGCCTGAGTCAACGATATCCTCTATCAGAAGGACATCTTTATCTTTCATATCTTCCCTTATGTCATAGTGAACCTTTACCTCTCCTGTTGTGCTGGTTTTTAAATAGCTCGAGGCTACTATAAAGTCAACAGAAAGAGGAACTCTTATCATTCTTACAATGTCTGAATAAAACATGAAAGCGCCCCGAAGAATTCCAACAGCAAGAAGGTTTTTGCCCCCATAATCTGATGATATTCTGTCAGCCAGTTCTCTGACCTTGCTCTGAATCTGCTCTGCGGTAAAGAGCGGTTTCCCTGTAACCATTATTACCTCCTTCTGCCCAATAAAATAATTTTAAAATATAAATGGTTGTAACGCTCACTTCGTGACAAATTGTATTTTCAGAGTTGTATCGCCTATTTGAATTATATCACCGTTTGACAATTCTGTTTCCTTGACCTGTTTCCCGTTGACCATGCTGCCGTTTGTGCTGTCGAGGTCTTTGAAAATGATATTTTCCCCTGATGCCTCCAGGGAAGCATGTCTTTTTGAGACAGTCATGTCTCTTATGCGCAGGTCTGCATCTCTCCTGCCTATTGTGCACGGCAGAGGGACATTGAACTTGTTGCCTTTTTGCGGCCCTTCAGTAACCTCGATTCTTAACCTTACTGTTTTTTCTTCCTTTGAGGCAGGAGTTTCAACAGGCGCTTGTTCAACAATTTTCTTGCGGTCCGCCAGCAGGGAATCTGATATAAGAAACTGTTTAATCTCAGCTATATCACTTGCCTCGGACGTTTTAATGTCGCGATAGACCATTACCTCGACAGGTGTTTTATCGGGAGGATATGCATAAAGGAGCACCTGTTCCAAAAGAGGGATTTCTTCCTGTTGCGAGCCGGTTCCCGTTGCGGGTCGTTCCTGACCGGCCTGCATCCAGGATGCATCCGCAAAATGTGCCATCTTTGGTTCGCCTGAATGGAAGTAGAAAAAGTTGTACATGTTATTTTTTTTCAATACAACAAAAGCAGATGCATTTTCAGCCTTAATCCGGGACAGGATGTTTTCAAGGTTAATCATGTCTGTCGTTGCCTTCAGGGAAGGTTCTCTCTGAAGAAACACGAGCAGGCCCTTAAGGAGCACAGGGTCTATTTTAGACAGAGAAAGAGTTCTCCTGTCTGTAACGGCTGACAAGTGCTGTATGAAGTCCTTTATGCTCAGAGGCATGGGCTTGCCATTTGTTATATAACCTGCCGCGTAGGCATCGCCTCTGAGGAAAAACAGAAAATATGCAGCATCCGGTTCGTCAATCCTGATTATGCCAATAAAGGATTCCCCTGCCTTGTCTATTTCATCTACGGTAATGGTGAACAACTCGGCAGAGTGTGTTTTATGCCTGAACACTGCCTCGCCTTCCGGGAAAACCTCTTTTGTCATACTAATATTGTTTTCTATACTTCTTTTTTTGTCAACCCCGTTAGAAAGCAAGCCCCCTCCAAACTTTCTAACGGGGTTGACTAAGTAATATTATTTCTGTTAGGTTGTAAAGTAGTAAATTTTTCGGACTTGTCCGATGTACTGAGGAGAAAAGGAGTTATTTATGGCGAAGAAGAAAACCGGCAAGGCTTCAACCGGGGCAAGGAAAACTCAGGAGAGTAAACCTGTGCGTTTATCGAAGCCTTTAAAGAAACAGGGAAAGAGCAAAAAGACTGCGGTAAAAAAAGTGATAACAAAGAAAGTTCAAACAAAAACAGCGGCTGCTGCAGAAAAGAAAAAACCAGGTAAACTTACACACAGAGACAAAAAATTGCAGGAAATTAAAAAGAAGCTGATCGGCCAGAAGGGGGCGCTGCTTGCAGAAGCGGAAGAGGCGCTTAATGCCCTGCCGGGCCAGGCGGTATTTCCTGATATGGGCGACCAGGCAACCGCAGAAACAGAGAGGAATTTTATGCTCAGGCTCAGGAGCAGGGAACAGAAACTGCTCAAAAAAATTGAAGATGCCATCGAAAAAATAGACGGCGGTATATTTGGGATATGCGATGACTGCGGAGAAAATATAGATATCAGGAGACTCGTGGCAAGGCCTGTTACCACACTATGCATAGAGTGCAAAACCCAGCAGGAAGAAGAAGAAAAATTAAGGGAAGCATAATCAGATTTTTATCTTCTCTGCTGTCGCGGACAGTCCATATTTATCCCTGAGGGCGTCGCCGAGCATATTAAAGCATAATGTTGTCACGGCGATTGCCAGCCCAGGAAATAACACCATCCATGGTTCTGATGCAATGTAGGCCCTGTTCATACTTATCATGGAACCCCATGTCGGCATTGGCGGCTGGGCGCCGAGCCCGAGAAAACTCAATGAGGCCTCTGTAAGGACATATCCTCCAAGTTTGATGCCCGCCATAACAAACCCTATGGGAAGGCACTGTGGCATCAGGTGCACAAGCAATATCCTTGCTCTGCTGCAACCTATGGCCCGGGCCGCTTCAATGTATGCCGCATCTTTCAGTGTAAGCACCTGGCCCCTTATGAGACGCGCGAATGACGCCCATCCAACAAAGGCTATAGCGATCATTACCGTATAAGTTCCCGGAGATTTAAAGATTATTGATACTCCGATAGCGAGCAGCAATGATGGAAATGCAAGGATGAGGTCTACAATTGCCATGACTAAAGTATCAACTATTCCGCCAAAGTAGCCGGCACAGAGCCCTATCAGCAGGCCGATGCTCATCGAAATGAGAGCAGCTATAATTGCGATGCTTATTGAGATCCTTCCGCCGTAAAGCACCCTTGAAAAAATATCCCTGCCCTTGTTGTCTGTTCCAAAGAGATGCCCCGGGCCCGGAGGCTGTTTTATGCTGTCAAGGTCTATCTTTTCAGGTTCATGAGAAGTCAGCATGGGTGAAAATAACGCAAGGATGGATATTGCGATTATTAAAGCGCCTGCTATTTTACCTGTCA
Source organism: Thermodesulfovibrionales bacterium (assembly GCA_919901705.1). Taxonomy (GTDB): domain Bacteria; phylum Nitrospirota; class Thermodesulfovibrionia; order Thermodesulfovibrionales; family UBA1546; genus SCSY01. Next base: position 4,971 of record CAKKPR010000103.1, read on the forward strand.
GGGGCATATAGCCTTACCCTCGGGTCAAGATAATGATATAAGATATCAACCATAAGATTAATCAGGACAAAGACAACAGTGCCTATGATTATGCATCCCATAATAACAGGATAGTCCCTCTTTATTATCCCGTCCATTGTAAACCTTCCTATGCCGTCCCATCCGAATATCGTCTCTGTAAGAACAGCGCCGTTCAGATAACTTCCGAAATCAAGCCCGATGACCGTCACCAGCGGGATGAGGACATTTCTGAATATGTGAACACTGTTTATCTTAAAGACGCTCAGCCCCTTTGCATGCGCTGTGTTTATGAAAGGCATATCAGCTATCTCTATCACTGAGGTCCTTGTGATGCGCACGAGCGTTGCAATGGCAGGCAGAGAAAGGGTGAGGGCAGGCAATACAAGAAATCTTAAATCACCTGTGCCTGATGGCGGAAATAACCTTAATTTGAGACTGAAAAAAAGCATTAAAAGGAGGCCGCTCCAGAATACAGGAAGGCTTAACCCCAGTATTGAAAGTGATGATATAATCCTGTCAGCCGGGGTATCTCTCTTATATGCCGCTAAAAATCCCAAGAATAATCCTATGGGGACTGCTATGAGCATTGCCCCGAGTGCCAGTTTTATTGTATTGGGAAATTTTATAAGAATGTCATCGAGGACTTTTCTGTTTGTGAAATATGACCTGCCCATCTCGCCGGTCAGCAGTAATTTCACGTAACCTGCATACTGGCTGAAAATATCTTTATCGGTACCGAGTTCTTTTCTGATTTTTTCTATAACCTCTGGCTGTGCCCTCTCGCCAACCATGCTTTGCACAGGATCTCCGGGCAATGCCTTTGTCAGGGAAAAAGTAAGGAGCGTAATCCCGAACAAAAGAAGGATTAAAATTAAAAGGCGTTTGAGGATGTAAAGTTTAATGGCAAAAACCTCCCCTTTAAAAATATAAAATAGCATACTCTTTTCAGCGAAGTATTTTCAAATTTTTGGTTGCAAATTACTTTAATCACGCCCTTGTTGTTTTTATTCTAAATCCTATATAATTAGTTTATGAAAGCAACTGTACTGAAAGAAAAAGCTATAGATATGATAGAGGATCTCCCGGAAGATAAACTCAAGGACGCAGTGGACTATCTGAAATATCTTAAGGGTGACTACGATACCTTCAGCGTGAATGAAAAGGTCGAGCAGGCCCTGTGCGAAGTAAAATTGATGAAGGAAGGAAAGATAAAGCCTAAGGCACTTAAAGAGTTCCTGCGTGAGCTATAAGATAATCCCTACTCCTGTATTTCAGAGAGATGTTAAATACCTTAAAAAGAAATATCGTCATATCGCTTCAGATTTAGAAAAACTTAACAGCATTCTTATTGACGACCCTGCTTATGGAGATGCTGTTACTGGCTTGGAAGGAAGGGTATTCAAAGCCCGCCTCGCAAGTTCCGATATGGGCAAAGGCAAATCCGGCGGTTTCAGGATTATCTATTATCTGAGAAGCTCGGATAACACAATTTACCTGTTAACTATTTATGCAAAGGCTTATAAAGAGGATATTGACCCTGTTGAGATTAAAGCTCTCTTAAAGAAAATAGGCCTAGGGGATTTTACATAATAACCGTGAACAAACCGTGAACAGAAGCAATTTTTGAAGTGTTTTTTTGCTTCAGATTTTTTCCCCTATTTTAGTGCTGAAAAAGAACTTCTATAAATTCACAGATGCCCCTTGTAATCCGCACTTTTCAAAAGATTCAAAATAGTGTAAGTTATTATTGGTAATCAACCTATGGGGTAAGTTTAATAAAAGCGAAATAATGGCTAAATCTATTCAATACGATCAAAGTTTTATTGATAAATTATTAGAACGCACCGAGTATGAGTTGTGGTTTCTTGAGGAGGTGTATGATATAGCTGGCAAACCTCTCTTTCCTATTTGGCCTGATAATCCGATCTATTTTCTAAGTGAAAAGAAGCCTTTATTTGCTACTTATTGCTCTGGGAATATAACCTTATTCGATTGGCGAACTAGCTTTCTTACTGTCGGCTCTCCTCTAATTTTCGTTATGGCTTTCAAAATTCTCGATATGTTTGTGGACTTGGTACTAGAAAAAAATGGTGTCCGTCAATCACATCGCTTCCAAGAGAAGATTGCCAAATTGAAAGATGGCGTTGTTTTCCCGGATTTCATTCATTCCAGACCATGGTTAGAAGAGCGATTTGTGGGATTGTATGAAACTCTCGTACCTCTTCGAGGAACCATTATTCATGACAGGCACTTTGGTAATACCGGTGGAATTTTAAAGGTGTCGAGCTCAAAAAAAGGTGTTATAGGGCCAGAATTCAAAATAGAGGGAGAGCAACTTCACGCACTCGTCCTACTGGTGATATCTATTATCAGGTATGTGGAGGGAAGCTGGAAGATTAACGCTTATAAAGAAAAATTTTTGCGACGGGCGTTTGACGACCTCCAGATTTTTCATGGATGTTCATTAATGGGACAACTGCCGCCAACATTTGATACTGTTCGTATGTATGTGATGGAGAGCGGAAGTATTTCAATCGATCTAGGGGCAATTAGAAAAGATTTGGAACAGCGATATCAAGGACAGGATATAATTTTTGATCTTAGAATAATTGTAGTTTCGAATGATCGGAGACCGCTTGCTGCATACTTAATTCCGTGGTCAGAGATAGAGCGCGAGGGTAATGAGTTGGTTACACAATCCCAACTGGCTAAATACGTTTCAAGCATTCCGGACGATTTTAGACCAGACAAAATCTTTCAAGAATTAAAGAATGGGTAGAAACATAGAGAGAAACATAGGGACGCTTCCCGTATTATTTTGGAAAGCAATCAGCGTCTGTCTTTAAATCCGCAAGCCTTGCCCCTCAAAAATTTTCTCCTCTCTGTTAAAATAGAAACCGGCAAACAAATATGAATGAAAATGCGACAGCGTCTATTTCAGGCAGGCTAATTTTTGCATGGCTTTTTGTTTTTTCCCTCATTCTTATCTGGTCAGCGATAAACCCGCATGACAGGTTCACATGGTTTCTTGAAGTCCTGCCTGCCCTCATGGGTCTTGTAATCCTTGCAGCGACATATAAACGCTTCACATTTACGAAACTTGCCTATTGGCTCATACTTTTGCATGCGATAATTCTGATGATAGGCGGGCATTATACTTATGCAGAGGTGCCTCTATTCAACTGGCTCAGAGACACGTTTAACCTTGGCCGGAATCACTATGACAAGGTCGGCCATTTTGCGCAGGGATTCGTCCCTGCAATCATAACGAGGGAGATACTAATAAGGAAATCGCCTGTAAAGAAGGGGAAGTGGCTTTCTTTTATAGTTATATCTATTTGCCTTGCCTTAAGCGCGAGTTATGAGCTTTTCGAGTGGTGGATCGCGGAAGCCACAGGTACTGCTTCCGAGGCATTTCTTGGCACTCAGGGATATGTCTGGGATACACAGTCTGATATGTTTCTTGCACTTGTTGGAGCAACAACTGCTTTAGTTTCATTGAAAAAGGCGCATGACAGAGAGTTGCCCGCACACTTGAAAGTGCCATAGTACGGAAGCGCGGTCGCCTCGGTGCCTTATTTCGCGATAGTGCCATAGCTGTTATCTTTCTTGATGCCTTATACCCCGCAATGGTAATATTACACATATAGTTACACATATGGAGGCAAGATGAAAAGGACCAATATAATTCTTACCGATGAGCAGCACAAGAAGCTTAAGTCATATGCGAAGAAGGGAGAGGGCACCCTTGGCAGTCTTGTAAGAGAAGCGCTTGATGTTACTTACGGGAAAGATGCTCTTCAGCATAGGAAGGCGGTTGCAATTGAAGCATACAAAGAGGGCCTTATAAGCCTCGGCAAACTGTCTGAAGTGCTGGGCATAGATGTTGTGAGCGCCAGGCTCTATCTGAAAAAATGCGGCATACGCATTATGTCTCAAAAGCAGCCTGAGGTTCTGCGGGATGTATTGAATGCCTGAGATTACTCTTTTTTTAGAAGCCACTTCACAGCCTCTTTTTTTGTCTTAAGCTTGTTTTCAAACTCCATCTTTTTCAATCTGTATATAAGCTTGCCGAGTTCAACTCCGCTCTTGAGTCCGGTTATATTCATTATTTCCTCTGCGGTCAAAAAACTTTTCTTCCAGATTTTCTTAAATCGTTCCGCGTGTTTCAGGAGTTTTATATTTCCAGTGAGTATAAGAATATCAAGCAGCGCATCCTTTGCTTCGAAGAATGCCTCAAACATTTTGGAGGCAGTTGTAAGTTGCTCTCCTCGGCGAGTCGCCCGAGGCGACAAGTTGCAAGTTGCAAGTTTATGAGTAATCTTCAGGCGTTCAAGAATGCTTCTGCTCAGCCTTAACCTGTTTTCACTCAATATTGAACCTGAAAGCATTTGTTCAAGTCTGAGGAGCCCGTTATATGTAAGCTCCTGAGAGAAGGGCTTGTCAAGGGAATTTTTATATATTGGGGGAAGTTTTCTCATTTGTGATTCGATATGCGGAAGTCCACTGATGTTTTTAGATAATCTTTTGCGGGATGACGATATGAAGCTTACGAGCAGCCCGTCATCTAATGCCATCTCAAGGGCATTTTGATAGTCTTTTGAGTTAAGCAGCTTGAAAAATTCGAGCGTAATTCTTTCCGGAGCAGATTTTTTAATATTGGATGTTAATTGACTTACAATCCTGCGGGTTTTTGAATTTGCCTTCCAGCCGAGTTCAGAGACAAAGCGGTAAACCCTGAGAAGCCTCAACGGGTCGTTCCTGAAATTATCCATAGATATGGCATTGATTAATTTTCTTTCAATATCCTTAATCCCGTGAGTTGGGTCGCTTATCCCGGTTTTCGGAGACCATGCAAGCGCATTCATCGTGAAATCCCTCTCTCTGAGGTTGTCTTCAAGCTGGCCCTTGAGTTCTGTGAAATCGAGGGTCATGCCATCCTTAAGGACAATCCTTATCATCTGCTCTTTTTTCAGTTCAACTATAGTTGCGTTATCTAACAGGTTCTGCACTTTTGTTTTTCTCTCCTGCACTAATAACTCCAGGGCAAATTCTTTAATGTCACCCCGCACTATATAATCTATGTCTTTTGCCTTTTTCCCAAGCAGGACATCCCTCAGATATCCGCCGACGATATAGACCTCTTTGCCCAAAGAAAAGACTTTGGCGTTAATGCTGTTTTGCAGGATTATATTTTTAATGTTGTTCATGTTCAGCTATATCTTACCAGAAAAAGAATTGACA
>CAKKPR010000104.1 GCA_919901705.1 Thermodesulfovibrionales bacterium
GGGAGAAGATGCCGGTCAGTAGTATTAGGGGAAAGAGCCTGAAGGCTGTAACATATGATATAGCAGACGGCTATACAACCGTTAATCCGTTGTTTCTGAAACCGATTGATATTGAGTCCCTCACGGGTCTTTATCATGAGATAATGAAGGCGCAGGTAATGGTCCGCGGAGAAAAATTTCCCACGAGCGATACAGTGGCAATCAGGACAAGGAATGTGAGACTGCAGAGATTGCATTCTGCCTTAATGATAATCAGGAATTTTGCGAGGGAGCGAAGGATAATACTTGTATAAATTGACAGCTTTTTGCAATTGTGATAATTTTTAGATAGTATGGAACTGCTTGAAGACATAAAGGCCGCAAAGGATGTAGTCAATGCCCTTCTCAAGGCCAAGAAGACCTTCAGGATGTATCCTGAAACCAACCCGATGTATGAAAAGACGATAGAAGATGCCTATGCAAAGTTCAGGAGTTTCTTTGATTACAGGGATGAACTGAAACTTAAGATAAAACAGAATGAGTTGTTCTGTGATTCTGAACAGGTGTACCATAACACCCAAAAAGAAGATAATATCGCCCTTTTTTTCTTCAAGGACGGACTGAGAGAGATAACCTTCAAAAAGGGATTTTCCCATAAAGAGCTCGAGGAGTTTTTAAAAATCCTTACGGTTGATTATGACAGGGAAGTTGTCGATGATGACGTTGTTACGCTTTTGTGGGAGAGGGATTTTCATAATATCAGATATGTTGTTGACGAATCATTCCTTGCCGAAGATGAGGATTATGAAACCAGCGCAGTAAAAGAGGCCAGGGATAAGGCGCCCGAGGCAGACGAACTGGCCAGGGCATATGCAGATGCCTTTAAGGAGGAAGGCGTTAAGGATATCTCGATAGTCCCGCTGACAGACAAGGATTTGCATACACTGGTGAAGGAGCTTGAAAAAGACGCCTATAACAAAATGGATAAGCTTCTTATAATCATTTTTGAAATGCTGTATCAGGCAGAGAGCAAAAGCGACCATGAAGATGTAGTCCATTTTCTTAATGATGCGGTCGAATTTTCAATAAGGCATGGGGATCTGGAAACCGTAATACGTATAATGGAAATGACGAAAGAGGTCACCGATGGCCCATCTGTTCCCGACGATATTAAAAAATATCTTGGTTTGGTTTTTTCCTTCCTGGGTTCTGACGCGGAGATAAAGCTCCTTGGGGAGTTTCTTGACAGCGGGGTTGAGATAGAAGAAAAGGTTTTCGATGAATATGTAAGGTTCCTCGACAAGAATGCAATACAGCCGTTTATAACTATTCTAGGTGAACTTAAGACTATTCCTGCAAGGAAGAATGTCATTAATGCATTGATAGCTCTCGGTAAAAAGGATATACAGAGTCTTGCAAAGGGGCTCTATGACTCCAGGTGGTATGTCGTCAGAAATATAATTTATATTCTGGGGAAAATAGGGGACAAAAAGGCAGTGGATTATCTCATCAAGACGGTAAATCACAGTGATATCAGGGTCAGGAAGGAAGTAATTAAGGCGCTCGGCGAGCTTGGGACTTCAGGAGTCCTGCAGACATTAAAGGAATGCCTTGACGACCCTGAGGTGCAGATAAGGACTTCTACTGCGCGGGCGCTGGGCAATATCAGGTCAGCGGCAGCCAAGAGCATAATATTGCAGAGGATGGCGGATAAAAATTTCAACAAGAATGATTTCAATGAAAAGAAAGAATTCTATGAGGTTCTTTCCCGCTGGAAAGATAACGATGTGATTGAATTCCTGATGAAGATCCTGAAAAAGAAAGCCTTTTTCGGCAGGGCAGTGAATGATGAGAACAGGGCCTGCGCAGCATATTGTTTTGGGTTAATGGGCTGTAAGGAAGCCCTGCCGCTGCTGTACAAAATAAGAGATTCCCAAAATAAGCTTCTAAGGGAATATGCATATACTGCAATCAAGAGGATAGAGTATGGCCAGTAAGGAAGAAGTCTTTACGGGCGCAAAGGATATTATAAACCAGCTCGCAGTTATCATAAGGACTGCCGCCATCCATGATCCCGGCAATGTTGCCGTCACAACAGCAGTTGATAAATTTGTCGCGCTTATGAATCCCCTTATTGCATCAGAAGGGGAGTTAACGCTTGAACTCGGCGGGGAATTTTTCTATATAAATGAAACAAGGATAAGATATTCCCTGGAGTATCTGCCGAATTTTGATTTTCTTATAAGGGAATTTAAAAAAAGAGGTTTGGGGAGTATTGTTTTCAAAAGTATTATGAAGGGTGCAGACATGCAGACCTTTTTAAAGGCCTTTATATCATCTATTTTTTCTCAGTCCCCGTTTGAAACGCTCTCGGAAGATATGGCCGGCGTCCACAGTATGAGTGTCGGCAAGCTGAGAAAGGTCAGGGACGAAGCAGAGGGAGAATTTGATATCCGCAGAGAGGTTAAGAAATCATATTTTAATGCTGTTTCGTATACGAGAGGCGTCATAAATAAAATAAAGTCGGGAGAAAAGATAGGCATAAAAAAGGCCAAGAGGGTGGTAGAGGGTATGGTGGACCTGATACTCGAAGAAGAACAGCTGCTTCTTGGCATGACAGCTATCAAGGATTATGATGAGTATACCTATCACCATTCGGTCAACGTCAGCATACTGTCTGTTGCACTGGGACAGAGGCTTGGGTTAAGCAAAAAGATTCTGACAGAACTTGGCCTGGTTGCATTATTTCATGACATAGGCAAGATAGAGATACCGAATGAGATACTTAATAAGCCTACGAATTTTACCGATGATGAGTGGGTCATAATGAAGAAACATCCCTTCTGGGGTGTGAGGGCCTTGCTGAAGCTTAGAGGCTTTGACGCCACGTCAATGAGATCTGCTATTGTTGCATTCGAGCATCATATGAACTATGACTTTTCAGGGTATCCTAAAACCAGGAAACGGTTTGAATTGGATTTTTATTCAAAGATTATAAGCCTTGCCGACCAGTATGACGGCATGACATCATCCAGAGTGTATTCAAGGATCCCCATGTCGCCTGACAGGGCTTTAAGCCTTATGATGGAGAGAGCGGGGAAACAGCTTGACCCCATTCTTTTTAAATTTTTTATTAATATGATCGGGGTTTTCCCTGTCGGGACCCTTGTCATGCTTGACACAAAAGAACTGGGCCTTGTCTATCAAAGCGAAGCCATGTTTTTAGATAGGCCAAAGGTGCTTGTTATTCTTAACGGTAAGGGAGAGAAGGCTGACAGTTATATTGTTGACCTCACAGAGAAAGATTCCAATGGTAATTTCCTCAGAACCATTGTTAAGACAATGGACCCAAATAAGTATAAGATTAATCTTGCGGAATATCTGCTTTAGGATAGCGAACATTTTAGTTTAACATTAACCCCCTTTAATCCTTGACATTGTTTTCGAATGTGATATGCTTTTTATACAGGAAATGGCCATAGACCTAAAAAACAATATGAGAAGGGGGTGAGCCCATGAAGATTAAAAAAGTCACAAAGAAACTTGCAACGACATGCAAGTGTAAAAGTTCGTGCTGAAGGACTTTAAGTTTTTCTGAAGAGGAGGTGAAGCAATGAGGTATTTAAAATTTTCTGTTTTATCGTTGGCTATCGTATGCTTGTGTTTTGTTTCAGGCGTAATGGCGCAGAAGAAGGAGTTCAAGGCGACTGTTGATAAGGATGGAGTTCAGAGGGTGGAGGTTATCGGAGGAGAATATTTCTTTGA
>CAKKPR010000105.1 GCA_919901705.1 Thermodesulfovibrionales bacterium
TTATTTCACTGCCTTTAACTTCTTTTCCGGTTTCTTTTCCTGCTCAAAAAGCATCTGATCTATCGGGGCTCCGGCAGGAACCATCGGATAGACCTTTTCTTGCCAGTCAACAACAAAATCCATGAATACAGTCCGCTTTATCTTAAACGCCTCTTTGAGAACAGGCTCAACCTCGCTCGGCTTTGTTGCCCTGAGGCCGACCGCGCCATAAGCCTCGGCAAGCTTAACAAAGTCAGGCACAACATCAAGTTTTGTATGAGAGTACCGTTCATCAAAAAATAACTCCTGCCACTGCCTCACCATGCCAAGGAATCTGTTGTTAAGTATGGCTACCTTTACAGGCAGTTTATTGATTACTGCCGTAGCAAGCTCCTGTATGTTCATCTGTATGCTCCCGTCACCCGCAATATCAATCACAAGTTTTTCGGGATGCGCAAACTGCGCGCCTATTGCAGCGGGAAAACCATAACCCATTGTGCCGAGGCCGCCTGATGTAAGCAGGGTTCTCGGCTTGTCGAATTTGTAGAACTGGGCTGTCCACATCTGATTCTGCCCCACTTCCGTGGTTATGATCGCATCTCCCTTTGTAAGCTCATATATCTTCTCAACAACAAACTGAGGCTTTATAATTTCATCGCTGTGTGTATAGGACATCGGCCTTTCTGCGCGCCACATATCTATCTGTTTCAGCCATGCCTTTCTGACTTCATCCCACTGTTCTTTTACCTCTTCCTTTAATACCTTATTCATAACTGCAAGAACTCTTTTAACATCGCCTACAATAGGAACATCAACCCTGACATTCTTTTTTATTGATGTCGGATCAATGTCTATATGAACGATCTTTGCATTCGGCGCAAAGGCATCAACCTTCCCTGTCACCCTGTCGTCAAAACGCATCCCGACAGCGATAATGAGGTCCGAATCCTGTACTGCCTTGTTTGCATAATAAGTCCCGTGCATTCCCAGCATGCCCAGGGAAAGTTTATGAGAGCCCGGAAAACCGCCAAGCCCCATTAATGTCATAGTAACCGGTATATCGGTATGTTCCGCCAGTTCTTTTAATTCTTTTGCAGCGCCTGATATGATCACCCCGCCGCCGGCTATGATTATCGGCTTTTTTGATTTTGCCATGAGATTGGCTGCCTGCGTAATCATCCACTTATTGCCTTCGTATGTAGGCTTATAGCTCCTCATGTCAAGTTCAGGCCATGTGAAATCAGCCTTGCATGTGGTTACATCCTTTGGAAGGTCTATAAGCACAGGGCCCGGCCTTCCTGTAGATGCTATATAAAATGCCTCTTTTACTGTCCTTGAAAGGTCATTCACATCCTTCACGAGAAAGTTATATTTTGTACAGGGCCTTGTGATACCGACAATATCAGCCTCCTGAAAAGCATCATTTCCAATAAGCATGGTCGGCACCTGGCCTGAAAACACAACAATAGGTATGGAATCCATCGAGGCGGTTGCAATGCCGGTCACGGTATTCGTAGCCCCGGGGCCGGAGGTAACCAGCGCCACGCCTGTTTTTCCTGACGCCCTTGCAAAGCCGTCTGCTGCGTGAACAGCGCCCTGCTCGTGCCTTGTGAGGATTAAGCTTAGATCTTTATTTTCATAAAGGTGATCAAATATATTGAGCACAACACCGCCGGGGTAACCGAAGATGTACTTCACTCCCTCTTTCTTCAAGCTTTCAATCAATATCTCTGCGCCTGTTATCTTGTTATGCATAGGCCTCTTTGCTCCTTTTCGCCTCATCGAATCTGACGAGTCAGATAAAAATTTAGATAATTTTAACATAAAATAC
>CAKKPR010000106.1:0-3750 GCA_919901705.1 Thermodesulfovibrionales bacterium
AAGGTTATGTGCAGGGCTGCCATATTAACTATAAGCAGGGCTGAAAGCCCGATGCGTTGCCAGCGATTTTTAAAATAAAACAGTCCCCAGAAAAGAAACGGGATGACCATTGTATGATATAAACCTGCGACCTCTCCGCCTCCGGGGTCTCTTAAACCTCCGGCGCGATAGGCATCGCCTGTCCATGAGCCTCCGTGTTTTTGGAAGTCATAGAACGAATAAATGCTGAAAACAAGGCTTCCTAAAAAAAGGATTTTCAGCAGTAAGACCGCATTTCTTTCTTTTCTTATTGAAAGATATACCGTATAAAAAAGGATTATCGGAGTAATTAACTCTCCCCATATTTCTTTCAGGCTTTGGCGCTGGTCCACCGAGGTAATTAAAGAGGCAGCTGCAACTGCAAAAAATGCCAGGAATTTCCATTCAAACGATGTCGTCCTCCAGATTAAATTTTTTGTAAGAGAGTATCTCAGGATTAATAAGATTATCGGTATGTACAGGGCAAGAGAGCGGATAGTTGCTGTATGGGCAACCGGCAGTATAAAGATCAGAATGCCCAGGCACAGCATAATGGCATTGTCAATCCATAGGACCCTCCTGTCATCTTCCCTTGTTGTCATCTGTTTGGTATATTACATTGTCCCTGAATTTATGGTCAAATAATTATTGCAGGCTATTAACCCGGATTTTATTTAGTAAATACGCCATTTTGTTTTTATATGTTTCCAGGCTTAAAGTTCTCTTATATCCATTCAATGCAATCCGTTCCCTTTCATCCTCATTCTTCAGGTAATATGACAGTTTATCCTTCAATTCAGAGACATCCTTAAAGGTCTCGATTTCTTGGCCGGGTTTAAAATATTCTGTCAGGGCATCTGAATAATCAGTAAGAAGAAAGGCGCCGCAAGCGGGAATATCAAAAATCCTCAGATTGAGGCCGGAGAGACTGGCAGTATCCCACTGGGAGATATTCAATGCTATTTTTGTCTTATTATATAATCCGACAAGTTTTTCCCCCCAAACCCCTTTCTTTTTTATCATTGCCCTTACTTGTGAATTTAAAAAGTTTTTTCTCAGCCACTTTGGGCCATATATCGCAACAGGATAATCTTTTAATGCATTAATAATTTCCTGCCTTTTCTTTGTCCAGCCCCCAACGAATACAATATCATGGTTATATTGTTTTTGCCCTTTATCAGAAAGCCGTCTGTAAAGGATATCGTCTACTGCCAGGGCCGGCAAATATTCGATTTTATCCTTATTTGAGTAACCTTCTTTATGTATGCAAAAAAAATGGTCGTACAGTTTTGCCTCGGAAGTCATAATGTCGAACCATTTAGGCCCCTTGACCCACCATCCGACAATTTTTTTAATCCCGTATTTATCTTTTAGATATTTTAAATATTCTCCGTCAAAGCCATGCCCGCGCATGACAAAAAGTATATCAGGCCTGAAATTACTCAATGTTTTTTCCAGCAATTTTTTCCTGAAATTTTGATTATTCCATGGAGAGCCTCTTAGTAAATCAATTTGTTTTATCCCCATATTCCACAATATCTTGTTGGCAGGTTTTAAAAAAAATTCAACCGGGCTGTTAATACCGCTGTCAAAACAGAGGACTTCACAGCCAAGGGCCTGTAGCGCCCTTGCGCAGGACGACCCGAGCGGAATGTTGTTTGTATTAAAAAAGTAGCTTATTACGATTCTAGGATATTTGTTCATAGTCTGTTTTAGTGTCCCATAAATCACGTGTCATTGCGAGCGAAGCGAAGCAATCTTGTTTTTGGGCGGCTGAGATTGCTTCGTCGCTTCTCTCCTCGCAATGACATAAGTAAAGAAAGCGTTAGGGACATCACACTAGATTATCGTGTCCCGGCAAATAATATTTTATGGGGTCAGCGCTTTCCGAATTGTTTCAGGAAATTATACAATTTTTCACTCAGGATTTTATAGTCTCTTTGTTCCTTTATAACCTGTTTGCCTTTAGCGCCCATTTCAAATAATCTATTATTGGGTGCGGCTAAAATCTCTCTCATGGTTTTTTTGATGCTCTCTTTTGTGAAATCACAAAAGAAGGCGCTTTCATTATCAAAAAGTGAAACATACTCCGGCAGATAATTAACCAGTGCGGGAAGTCCTAAGCTGTAATATTCCAGGGTTTTTGTAGGCGAAGAAACGCGGTACAGCCTGTTGTCAGGGATTAATCCGATCCCGATATCATAATCCGTCATTTTCCGGAAAAGTTCGTTCCTTGGAAGCGCGGGATATATGTTTATTCTTTTATCGGCGCTGCCTTTAATCTTCCGGGTTATTTCATTATCACTCTGTGTATAAATATCAAGCACAAAATCTTCTTTTAGTTCTGAAAGGGCTTCGGCAACTAAATCTGTTTTCCTCAGGTAATCAACTGTCCCTGTATAAATTAATTTCCTGGGTGCATTATTATTTGGCTTGCATGAGGGCAGGCTGTCAAAATCAACACCCATGGGAAGAGGAAAGCAGGCAATAACAATATCAGGATAAAAAGTCTTTTTGAATTCCTCTGACATGACTATAAGAAAATCACATTGTCTTGCGAGCTTTTTTTCAAAATGTGTTTTTAATTTGTATTCGATAGTTTTCCTGAAAACAGCTTTATGTTCTTCCTGCGCTTCAAAAAATCTTCTGAAGGTGTGAGGGAATGAGTGCCAGAATCCGATGCGGAAATCGTATATAGCCTTGTTCTTCAACAGGTCTTTGAGCACGGAGAAAAAGTTTCTTGCAATTACAATATCTACTTCCTTCAGGTTGATGAGCTTATTTAATTCTTTGCAGAGATTTTTTCTTTTATATCTGTAAGGGATATATATTTTATTAGCGTCTTTAATGATGCTCTGTCCCGGGGTTTTTGAGAAATAGACAAGATAGACTTCACATCTCTCTTTGAGGTGCGCGCCAAAGATGCCCTCGATTGAAGAGTGATTTGAGTTTTCAGATTGATCTGTTATGCATAAAATCTTCATACTGGACGAAAACCTCATCTATCGTTATTAACTTCATGGCGCTGTCGTCTCTTTGTTTTTTGGACAGCTTTGCGGCAAAACGGCCGTCTTTCTGGATAATCCGGTGTATTTGCAGATCCTGATACGGGCCCGTCACATTGCTGTCAGCAGATGAGAAAAGAGAGATGGTCGGAACTTTTATTGCTACGGCAAGGTGCATGGGGCCGGTATCGCCGGTAATTAAAAGGCGCATTTTTTTTATAAGGCAGGGCAGCTCGTCAATCTTAAACCTGCCGCAGCAATTGGTTACCCGTTTACCGCATGCGCTGACTATTTGCTCTCCCAAGGCATATTCTTTTTTTACCCCTGTAATCACTATCTGTGTGGAGTGGTTCATGCCCAATATTTTTTTTGCCAGGGCAATAAAGTTCTCTATGGGCCACATATTATAAACATGTGATGCGCCAATCTGAAATCCAACGAGGTCTGTTGCATTGCCTAAAGAGGCCTCAATTTTCGATTCTGCTGTTTTATTGTCTAATGGAGGAATTTCCATGGTTTTTTCAATAATGGTCCCTCCTGTCATCCTGACCAGGTCGAGCCTGTCTTCAATGGTATGCTGATATTTTTGTTCAAAAGCGAATGCCAGATATTTTTTGTGCGGGCTTTTTGTAGGATGTTTCAGGATAAAATTCGCGCCGCTTAAAACTGAAAATGCAATATCCTGAGGGCCATTTCCGTGAAAGATTAAAACTGCCTCAGGTTTCTT
>CAKKPR010000106.1:3850-5156 GCA_919901705.1 Thermodesulfovibrionales bacterium
TTTTCCAATATGCTTTTTAATATAGAGGTCTAATAATTTATGAAAGAATCTGTTCATTTTTTCTTTATATTTATATAAAGCCCTGAAAGAATTGAATTTGTATATACTACCATCCTTTTTTTGAACCATGCTGCATTGTCTTTAACTACAATTCTTTTAATGGCAAAAGGATCATCTCCGGCTTTAACAATCCCGTGCTGTATAGTAAATAATGCTTTATATCCGGCATCCTTTGCAACTTTCACTGCAGCATTGTTATAGTCTCCGTACGGCCAGCAGAGGTAAGGGCAATCCTTGCCGAGTTTTTTTTCAAGGGCCTGTTTGGATTCGCTAAGTTCTTCCAGCAGTTCAGTCTCTGATAACAGGCTGCATTTTTTATGGCTTTTTGTATGTGAATAAAAATCAACCAGGCCTGTAGCCGACATTTTTTTAATCAGCTCCCAGTTCAGTAATACTTTTTGTTCTTCCCCTTTCTTTATCAGCAGCTTTGATTCTTTATGGGTTGGTGTGTGTGAAGGGAGCTGGGTTGGATTTTCAGATGCCTTTTCAGTACTGCCGGTAATTATAAAGATTGCAGCATGTATCTTGTATTTTTCGATTACGGGTAAGGCATAGATATAATTATCAAGCCACCCGTCATCAAAGGTAACTACTACAGCCTTTTGTTCCGGAATCAAATCTCCATTTATGTAAGAGAGGAGTTCATCTATTGTCAGGGTCTTATATCCTGATTTATAGAGATGTTCCATCTGTTTTTCAAAAACCTCAGGGGTTACAGTCACCATATCTTTTTTGTGAGGAGAGACATGATGATACATAAGCGCCGGCACAGGCCTCATGCTCTTTCCCCTTCCATCAGGGAGGAATAAAGTGCATACATGCTTTTATACATTTTCTCAACAGTATAATTTTGCCGGACCATCTTTCTTCCCTCAATCCCCATTGCCTTTGCTTCCTCTTTATCCTGAAGCGCTTTGATAATGGTTTCAGCCAGTGCAGAAGGGTTATTGGGTTCTACAAGATAGCCGTTCCTGCCATTTTCTATAACTTCGCCGACACCATCAACATTAGTCCCGATTACAGGCTTTCCCATTGCCATAGCTTCCAGAAATGACGTGCCCAGGGCTTCCTGAAGAGTGGGCAGGACAAAAAGGTCTATGGACTTAAGTATCTCGGGGATATCGCTCCTCAGTCCCAGCATAAATATTCTGTCAGATATTCCCATGCTCTGTATCTTGTTTATAATATTTTCCTTTTGCGGCCCGTTTCCTGCAAATACAAAAACAGCCTGCGGTATTTTTTCTGC
>CAKKPR010000107.1 GCA_919901705.1 Thermodesulfovibrionales bacterium
CTTTATCCGTGACTGATAAAAAGATTGCCGGCCTGGAAAGAAACGTCTTTTTTACAGGGCTTGTAAGTTTTTTCATGGACTTCAGCTCTGAGATGATATACCCGCTTGTGCCTATTTTCCTCAGTTCTGTTCTTGGTGTAAACAAATCTGTAATAGGATTGATAGAAGGTATCGCTGAAAGCACAGCAAGTCTATTGAAAGTATTCTCCGGCTGGTTTTCCGACAGGATAGGCAAGAGAAAAATATTTATGATTGCAGGATACGGAATCTCGACACTGAGCAGGCCGATTATTGCTTTATCTGCTCTCTGGGGGCATGTGCTGGTATTCCGTTTTATTGATAGGTTTGGCAAAGGCATAAGAGGCGCTCCACGAGATGCGATAATCGCTGAATCAACTCCAATGAAAGACCTCGGCCGCTCATTCGGGTTTCACAGGGGAATGGACACACTCGGCGCTGTTGCAGGCCCGGCAATAGCCTTTATCATGCTTTCTTTTTTTACCGGCAATTACCGCCTTGTCTTCTGGCTTTCAATGATACCAGGAATGATTGCGGTGATGGTGATAGTTTTTTTTATTAGAGAAAGGGGTCAAGGGAAAGTCCCGGAGAATAGAGACTCGAACCCTCGAATCCTCGAATCCATTCTCCGTAGCTGCTACTCTGCGAAGTACGCTACGAAGCACGAGACTGCGAAGGATGAACCCTTGGACCCTCGTTCTTTTGACTGGCGCTTCAAGGCATTTGTAGCAATCGCAACCCTGTTTGCAATAGGAAATTCAAGCGATGTTTTCCTCATACTTAAGGCAACAGATACAGGAATTAAAGAAACGCAGATACCAATACTCTATCTATGCTTTAACCTTGTTTATGCACTGACTTCTGTGCCCGCTGGAATTTTATCAGACAGGATAGGAAGAAAAAGAATAATACTTGCAGGCTTCATACTCTTTGGTTTTATCTACTGGGGATTTGCAAATGCATCAGGACAGAAACATATATGGGGGCTCTTTCTTCTTTACGGTGTTTTTATGGGTCTTACAGAAGGAATTCAGAAGGCATATCTCGGAACTATAATCCCTGAAAAGTTTAGGGCAACAGGATACGGCATTTATAACACATTCACCGGGTTAGCATTATTCCCTGCAAGCGTCGCAGGCGGCTGGTTATGGGATAAATACGGGCCTCATGCGACATTTTATTACGGAACGATTACAGCCTTCTTCTCAGCAACGCTCTTTCTGATAGTATTCGGTCTGGATAAGCTTAAACAGAAGAGAAACTGAATCCTGTCTCAAAAAAGCCTCAAATTTTATTATAATTACGCAGGAGACT
>CAKKPR010000108.1 GCA_919901705.1 Thermodesulfovibrionales bacterium
AAAGGTTTAGTTCCCTGAGTATGCCCTCTACGGACTCTATCTGCTGTTCAAACCTTGAGCTTGATATATCAACGAGATGAAGAAGCAGGTCTGCGTCCCGGAGTTCTTCAAGCGTTGACCTGAAAGCTGCCATCAGGTCCTTTGGAAGATTTCTTATAAACCCCACTGTATCAGTGATTATAATCTCTCTTTCTCTCGGAAACCTCAGTCGCCTGCTCGCAGTATCGAGTGTTGCAAACATCCTTTCCTCCACAAGCACCTCGCTTCTGGTAAGCGAATTCAGGAGAGTTGATTTACCCGCATTTGTATATCCTACGATAGAGACTATCGGGATTCTCCTTTCAACCCTTCTTTGCTTCCTTTGTTTTCTTGCCTCACTTAAGGCTTTGAGTTCTTTTTCAAGAAGTATTATCCTGTCCCTGACGCGCCGCCTGTCTATCTCGAGTTTCATTTCTCCGGGACCTCTTCCGCCGATTCCCCCCATCAAACGGGACATTGCCGTACCCTTGCCTGTTAATCTCGGAAGCCTGTATTTAAGCTGCGCAAGTTCAACCTGAACCTTCCCGTCCCTGCTGTGGGCGCGCCTTGCGAATATATCGAGTATGAGTTGTGAGCGGTCGATTACCTTAATTTCCGTAAGCTCTCCTATTGCCTTTACCTGCGATGGATTTAAATCCTGATCAAAAATAAGCAGAGTGGCTCCCTTATTGAGCGCATTGATTATCACTTCCTTAAGCTTGCCCTCGCCCATCAGATATCGCGGATTTATCTCTTTGGGCCTCTGGATTGCCTTATCAAGAACAAGCACATCACTGGAACCCGCAAGCTCCTTAAGCTCCTCCAGGGAATCCTCCTGCTCATATTTTGGCTTTTGAGATACGCTTATCAGGATTGCCTTCTCACGCGATTCTTTTTGAGCAAAAACCCTTCGCCTGTCCATCTCCTCTTCGAGTGATTCTATAAATGACGCAAAATCAAGCTCAAACCGATAAAAATTTTCAGGAGATAAAACCTCTATTGGATTCTTTGAGTCCTGCGGCATAAGATGCGCAACATAGATATCTTCCGGCAGATTATCTTTTACGCCTATTGCAGCAATAATATCAAGCCTCAGAAGGGCAAGGTCTGTCAGGTCATCCTGGTTAAGCGGCTCATTTTTCAGGTGTGTATGTATAAGACGAAGGCCGCGCAGCGCTTTCTTGCCAAGAGGAAAATCTTCAAGCCCCGGAATAAAGATGCCCCTTGCATCACCAACTATCACGTGGGTTATCTTGCCGTCTCTCGCTACGAGCAGGCCTATCTGCCTTCCAAGCTCTGAGGAAAGCTCCGCAAGGTATCTTGCAAGTTCAGGTATAACTATCTTATTACGGGGAATTTTCCGGCGATAAATTTTCTCGAGAGAATAAAGATGATTTCCCTTCAGGCCTGATATGTTACCGTAGAGAGATGGAATGTCTTAACCCTCCCAAAAATCAGATGCACGATGCAGGATACACGATACAGGATAAAAGCCAATCATATCGGACATCATG
>CAKKPR010000109.1 GCA_919901705.1 Thermodesulfovibrionales bacterium
GCGTGGCAATCTATATGCTCGCCAACAAGATTGCTTCACTTCGTTCGCAATGACACTTATTGTTTTCACTGTCCACTAACAACTATTCACTTAATCAGTATCGGCATTCCCAGAAGCGGCCATATGGTAACCAGGGCTATTCCGAGAACCAGTATCAAAAGGATACTCATCGGTATCCCGTGCTTGAAGAATTCGCCTGTGGTAAACTGCTTTGATTCATAGGCAATGGCGTTCGGCGCCGCGCCGATCAGCAGCACAAAAGGCATACCTGCTGTTACCAGCGCTGAATAAAAAATAACATCGGGTGCGACCCCAAGATATTGAGCGACAACAAGCGAAACCGGCAGGGCTATCGCTATTGCCGCAACATTCATAATAAAATTAGTCATAATCAGAACAAAAGTTGCTATGCTCAGGACAAACACCAGCCAGTGCGCCTTCTGGAACATGACAAGCCAGTTAACAGCCATCCACTGGGCGGCGCCTGTTTGCCAGAGACAGAATCCGATACTCATGGCCCCGCTGAAGAGCAGAATGATGTTCCATGGTATCTCTTCAAGCTCTTTTACGGTAAGCACTCTGAATATAAAAAATATGAGTGTTGACACGAGCATTATGGCTGCCCGGTCGAGAGATTTAAGCGCCGGTACCAATGACTGCATTCCCATTACAACTACAACTAAGATAACGGCTCCGATAACAAACTTTTCATTAAAATTCAAAGGACCTAATTCCTTTGAGAGGCGTTTGACCTTTTCCTTCAGGCCGGGGATGATCTTCTTTTCCGGCTTGAGGAATATCATCAGATAGCCCCATATCAAAAAGACCATAACCCATCCGACAAGGAACATATACTGTGACAGCTCAAAAAAACCTATATCCCTGCCGGTAAATTCCTTGAACATGCCTGCTGCTGCAGGTCCTCTTGCGGCGCCTAAAAAGGTGACGATACTTCCTGCGCCTGCGGCATACGCCATTCCTATAAAAAGAGACTTTCCAAAGTTCGACTGTTTATCGCCCTCACCGTAAAGAGCATAAATTGCAAGCATAATTGGGAATACTGTTGCCGCCGCTGCCGTATGCGCCATAAAATGGGCAAGCCCTGCGGTCAGAACAAGGCAGCCCAAAAGTATCATGCTCGTCTTTTCGCCAACTATTCCAAGCATTTTGTATGCAATACGCTTGGTAAGACCTGACTTGCTAAATGCCAATCCAACCACAACAGAGCCGAAGATGAACATCACAGACGGGTCCATGAAATCCTTGAACGCATCCTTTGCCGAGCGTATGCTGAACAACGCTTGAAACACGCCTATTGCAAGAGCTGTGACGCCGATGGGAATGACCTCAAATACCCACCATATGCCCGCAAGCAGAAAGAGCGCTATCGCGCCTTTTCCTTCCCTCGATAACGCAAATTCCTTGCCGGTAGGGTCGACAGCAGGGCTCCACGAAGGCATATAATATATCCATAAAAAAAGTCCTAATCCCAATAAAATAAAAAATACACGCTTCCAGTCAAATGGTATCTTTGATGTTGCAACTAATATTTCTGCGGGCGGTTCCGGCAAGCCCTGCGAAGTTTTTATATCTTTATCTGCCATTGTATATTCCTCCTATCCTTCCAAAATTGAGCTTGATAGTTCATCGAATACTTCCCTTATCCTTACAAGCCCGACAAATTTTTTCTTATTTTCCAAAACTGGCAGCAAAGCCAGATCATTGTGAACCATCAGGTATGCAGCTTTGGTAATGGGGTCATCCGGCTGAACAAAAAACTTTGCCGGAACCATTACCTCGCTGACCGGCTTTTCCGCTGCCTCTTTTGCTCCTTTGTCAAACAGGGTATCCCATAGCACTGATAACCCTGACTCATCCTCAGATGGAACTTGCGCCTTGGTAGTCGGCTTTAAAAACTTTGGCTCAAGTCCCCTCAGGATATCCTTTAGGCTTAAGGTGCCGAGAAGATTATACTTCTCGTCAAATACAAGCACTGCCATCGGGTGATGGCACTTTTCACTGCCGAGCAGTGATTTCTTGACTATCCCTATAGCCTGTCTTATGGAAAACCAGTATGGGATGTGCGGGAACTCAAAAACATCAATCATTACATCCTTTGCAACTTTACCTTTTGACATAAACCCTCCTTTTCTTAGTGTCAGTTATTAGTGCCAGTGACAGTAATGATTTAATTCTTTGCTGACACTATTCACTGACACTGTTTATTTCCTTTCAAACTCTATCAAAAATCTAAAACGCTCCGGTTTTTTAATTGAGCGCATATACATAATCTGTGTATCACCAGAATAAAAATTCTGTTCAAGAAGCAGCGCTCCTGTGCAGTCTGAAAGGCCGAGAAGCTTGATTTCATCAGCAGAGGGAGTTACAACTTCGATATAATCTTTAACCTTTGTTATTTTAAGGCCGTATTTCTTTTCGATAAGTTCAAAAAGGGAATTATTCTCAATATTATCTCTTAATAGTTTTGGACACAAATGATGGGGTATATATGCTTCCTGAAGAAGCACCGGTTCATTTTCAACCAGCATCAGTCTTTTTAAATAAATAAGATGTTTGTCTTCGGGAACATTCAATTTAACATCAATATCATCTACAGGCATTGTTACAGTCTGAGCAAGAACCTTTGTAGAAAAACCAACGCCTGCATCGAGCATAAGCTCCTTAAAGCTCGTATGCATCAGTAACCCCTCTGATATAACGCGTTTGCATACAAAAGTCCCCTTGCCCTGCTGTCTCATTAAATAACCCTGTCGCACAAGCTCTAAAATAGCTGCTCTCACCGGCGCCTTGCTCACACCATAAATCTTGCAGAGTTCTTCTTCCGTAGGTATCTGAGAGCCGACAGACCACTTTTTATCACCTATTTTATTTTTGAATATATTCTCGAGTTGTATATAAAGCTTTTGAGAATTCTCTCTGTGAACCAATTCCATTTTTTGTTCCTCCAGATAAAATAATAAAGTTATAACAATGCAATAAATTGATTATTACAATATAATGATTATTTCCTTGTTATTATCACCCCACAAAAGGCAACTTTCCAATCAGGTAAACACTGTATTTATATAGGGTGGATACTGTATTTGGAGAGATTTTATTAAACTTTGTGGATTCTATTAGGGCTCAAGCAAGCCCATTTTTATTGCATTTCTGACAAGATCTGCTGTGCTATGGATATTTAGTTTTTGAAGAATATTTGTTCTATGTGTTTCGACAGTCTTAACGCTTATATATAATTTAACAGCTATTTTTTTATTAGTCAGTCCTAAGGCAATTAACCTTAAAATTTCCCTTTCGCGTTCTGTTAAATTATGGTTTTTGAACTCTGTTGTCGGCTTGGCTTTAAAGAATTCAGCTGATAATGAAGGGCTGATAAATTTGCCGCCTGAAGCAACTGCCCTTATTGCATAGAGCAGATCTTCAAAGGCGTCATCTTTTAATACATACCCTGATGCATTCGATTGTATAGCAGTTTTGACGGTCGGCTGGTCATTATGCATCGTGAGAAATATGACCTTTGTTTTTAGCCCCCTGCCTTGAATTTCATTCAATATTTCGAAGCCGTTTGAGCCGGGAATGGAAATATCAAGTATTGCAACATCAGGCTTTTCTTTTTCTATGAGAGACAGAATCCTGTGACCCTCTCCGGATTCTCCTGCCACAGTAATATCTTCTGCAGTCTGTAATAATTTCAGCAGGCCTTGTCTGAAGATCACATGGTCATCGCAAAGCACGACTTTTATCATTTAAGAGGCACCTCAATATCTATTAATGTTCCGATTTTATCAGAACTTTTTATATTCAGTATACCCCCCAACAGATCAA
>CAKKPR010000110.1 GCA_919901705.1 Thermodesulfovibrionales bacterium
GTCACATCCGCAAGCCCGCCTGTCTTGGCAAACGGCACTGCCTCAGGCGTTGCAATGAGTATCTTCATTCTGGAAATACCCTGACTGTCATTGCGAGATGAAAGCGAAGCAATCTATTTGTTTTTTTTTGCTTTTTAGATTGCCGCGTCGCTCCGATCATATCGGAACTCCTCGCAATGACATCCCGTTTAAGTTTTGCATTGTTATATCTTTGCCTCTCTCATGAACTTTGCTGCCTCCTCAGGCGGCGTCGGATTTATATAAAAACCTGACCCCCACTCAAAACCAGCCATCTTTGTCAGAGTCGGCATTACCTCAATATGCCAGTGATAGTAGTCGTTCGTCTCATCATAGAAGGGTGATGTGTGAATGATGAAATTATACGGAGGTATATCAAGTATCCTGTCCATCTGCTTAAGTATCCTCTGAAGTATATCTGCAAGCATCGAAAAGTCCTTGTTGGGAGGATAAAAGGAAGATTCATGCTGCTTTGGCAAAATCCATGTCTCAAAAGGAGCCCTTGGCGCAAATGGCGCAAGGGCCAGATAATTTTTGTTTTCATATATTACGCGCTTGCCGTCTTCAAGCTCCTGACTTATTACATCGCAGAAAATACATCTCTCCTTAAAATGGAAATACTGTTCTGCTGCGTCAAGCTCTTCCTTTACAAGTTTTGGCACGATAGGAAGTGCTATGAGCTGGCTGTGCGTATGCTCCAGAGAGGCGCCTGCATCCTCCCCCTCGTTTTTGAATATCAAAACGTATCTGAATCTCTGATCTTTTTTCAGGTCATTAAGCCTCAGATAGTAGGCCCACAGAACATCTTCAACTGCCTTAAGGGTCATTGTTGATATGGAAAGATTATGCTGGGGCGTCTCTATGACAACCTCATGCGCCCCGATCCCGCTCATCTTATCAAAGATTCCTTCGCCTGTCTTGCTTAATTCGCCATGTATCTGGAGCGCAGGAAATTTATTGGGCACAACGCGCAAAGTCCAGCCAGCGGAATTCGGCTGCGTGTCAACAGGCCTGAAGGCCATTATCTCCGGCGGCACTGTGTGCTCATTGCCGGGGCAGAACGGACAGAAGCCTCCCTTCTTTCTCTGTGAAGGCGATATGAAGTCAGTCGGCCTTTTGCCTCTTTCAACAGAGATGATTACCCAGCGCCCGACAATAGGATCTTTTCTAAGTTCAGCCATATATCCTCCGGTTTTAATAGCGTGTAGCGTATAGCGTGTAGGGTGTAGATTATAATATTTACTACTCGCTACTCCTTACACGCTACACGCTTGGAATTATTATATCACAATAGGATATAATCCCCTATGAAACCAACTTTTCATCACAGGCTTGTAAATAATTCATTTGAAGACCCATGCGTATATGTAAGGGTGCTCAGGGAAAAACGCGCCTTCCTCTTTGACCTCGGATTCATAAACAGGTTGAGCCCAAGCGATATCCAGAAGGTAACCGACGTCTTTGTAACACATACCCACATAGACCATTTCATAGGATTTGATATTATGCTGAGGGCGCTCCTCAGAAGAGAAACTCCGCTGAAGATATTCGGTCCTGCCAATATAATAGAGTGCGTCGAGGGAAAGCTTAATGGTTACACATGGAACCTGATTCAGGAATATCCTCTCAGAATAGAAGTCTTTGGGATAGAAGAGGGCTTTATAAGACATGCGGGTTTTTATGCAGAAAACTGTTTCCGCAGAAAAGATTATGAAAAAATATCATTCGACGGGATTGTTTTAAAGGAACCGCCTTTTGAGATAAAGGCTGTGTGCCTGAAACATCAGATACCGAGCCTCGGGTTTTCTCTTAAAGAGGATTTTCACATAAACATAGACAAGGCAGCTCTCGGTGGAATGGGGCTTCCTGTCGGGCAGTGGCTCTCTGAATTCAAAAAAGCAGTCAGGGAAAATGCCTCTGTGAAAACGGAATTCAAGATCTCAGGCAAGAGATATTCAATGAAAGAACTGGAAGGTATTTCAAAGATAACAAGGGGACAAAAGATATCATACATATCGGACTCTTCGATGGATGAAGCCAACATAAAAAAAATAATTGATTTTGTGAAAGACTCTGATACGCTTTACTGCGAGGCATATTTCCTCGAGAAAGACAGGGAAAGGGCTGTGGAGAGGCATCACCTGACGGCAAAGACCGCAGGGAGAATTGCAAGGGAGGCAGGCGTTAAGAACCTTGTGGTAATGCACTTTTCTCCAAAATACAGGGAATTTCCTGATGAGCCTGAAAAAGAGGC
>CAKKPR010000111.1 GCA_919901705.1 Thermodesulfovibrionales bacterium
ACCCTATTAAAGGTTTCCATATCCTCCAGTAACTGGGTTTGCTGAAGAAAACCCTTTACCTTGCCAATCTCTTGATACTTTGTAAAAAAATGTTCCAGAAGCTTGAACGCAAATTCGGTTCGCTGCCGACTTAGCGTAAAGTAATGCGTAAATAAGGCTCCGGCAAGTCCGCCAGACAGAAATGAGACTAGAACTTTTGGATTAAGAAACTCGATGAACCATTGCATACCCATCACGCTCCATATGTAATTCAAAATGAAAAATTAAAAAATATAAGGATCAAATCTTAAATTCATACCATGTTCCGGTGTATTTGGAAATTGAACATTCTTTTATCTGCCCTACCTCATCTACTCACTCGACGGAGTTATTGTATGCCCTGCGCAACATTTGAGGCATTCAGAGCCTGGAGTTGGGCTACATGGCGTACACCATTTGCAGGGGTCATCAGATTCTTGCACTTTTGCATCTTCCTTGTCCTCTATTGCGGGAACTGCTGTTTGTTTAATTGGCCCACCTTTGTCTTTGCACCTCTCCGGTGCAAGATTGCAAGGATCAACTGTGCAATTTGGTTCGCAAGGAAGCGGAACAGGATCAGCCCAAGAAGTGGAATAAAACGAAAGCATGGCAACCGTCAATACGATTCGATAAAACGTGTTCATGATTTCCTCCTCGTTAATGATTGATAAAATGTAATTCACCCAATTGGGAATTACTCCTTCTCCCCAAACTTGTAACCAGTCCCGCTCGAAAACTTATCATTGCATCCCGATTGCGGATTGCCCCTATAGTCCGTCAGGGCATTAAATCGTCCCATCCCACCTTCTTTTTTCTTGGCTTCCAAGGAGAAAAAGTCATCCGGCAATGCGCGCGGATCCTTACGCAGGAGATTACCGTTACAGTCACTTTCGTACATGGCATAACCTGCATATTGGTTATCCCTGCCGCCTTGGACCATTGCCACGTAAAATCGTATTCCCTTGTCGCTGCCGTAACCAGCATCCTTAAATATCGGCGACTGCTCCAGCGCCTTTTGTTTGCGTTGAAATAGTTCGTCAAGCGTTGCGCGCAAACTACCGCCACCCCCCAGTTCGACGAAACCTGCGCCATCGGGCTTGATAACGAGATGGAAACTGGTTTTACAAAAAGTGATCCACGAGTCGGTGCTGACCAAGTCGTGGGCACCACCCTTCACATCATCACCTTCAAGGATACATGCAGCAAAAACCTGATACTTGGGTGGTGAAGCTTGCCAGTCCACGCCAAGTTTGAGTGCCACATCCTTGCCTGCCACCTTGCCTGACGTGCCGCCGAAGCGGTAGAGGTCTTCGACGCCACGATCCTTAATAAGCGCGGTCCTCTGCTTTATCTGTTCCTTGTTCTTGTCCAGTGCATACTGAAGCCCGGCGATGCGCTGTCGTATATCAGCAGCATCGGCGGCAGTGGGCGCAGCTTCGAGTATACAGCTTGCAGGCATGTAGCGCCTCTTGGGTGTAAGGGGTCTTCTCCAGCACGGTGCAGAGGTTGTAGTAGTAGTTCGCTACCCATGGCGCCACCTCGACGGCTTTCAGATATTCCTTGGACGTGTTGAGAAAATCGTCATCAGACTTGGCAGTCTTGAAAATATATGCAGCACGTCCGGCTGCATCTTCCGCTTCTTGTGGGATGGCGGGAGCGGGTTGCAGCTTGAGTGCCGCCTGAATAATGGACTTGCGTAATTCATCATTATCCGAATGCCCCTTGAACTGATCGAGAAGGCTATTCAGCAACTGCCTGGGATTCGACTGCTTGGCCATCTGTCCTTGCAGCAGGGCGATGATTTCCTGTCTCACTTTTGGGTCGGATATTCGTTCTGTAAATTGCAACAGAGTTCTGCTGCTGGCATCCTTTGCATTCACGTCCGCGCCTTTGGAAATGAGAAGCTCGACGACTTCCTTGTTGCCCCTGAAGGCCGCCTTGTGCAGCGGGGTTTCTCCACCGCCATAGTAATTATTATTTGTTTTCGCATTTACGTCCACTCCCTTGGAGATGAGAAGCTCGACGACTCCCTTGTTGCCCCAGTCTGCCGCATTGTGCAGCGGGGTCGCTCCGGAATTATCCTCCGCATTCACGTCCGCACCTTTGGAGATGAGAAGCTCCGCGACTTCCTTATTGCCCCACTTATTAGCCGCCTCGTGCAGCGGGGTCGCTCCACCGTTGTACTTATTATTTGATTTCGCATTCACGTCCGCGCCTTTGGAGATGAGAAGCTCCGCGACTTCTTTATTGCTGTCGGTCGCCCAATACAGCGAGGTCTGGCCATTGCTATCCTTCTCGTTCACATCCGCGCCCTTGGATATGAGCACCTCTATTTTTGCCTTATCACCCTCCTTCACTGCATAAAACAGAGCTTTGTTCAACGCGTCATCCGCCCTAGCCGACCCGACCAGCAAACCCGTAAGCAGCACTATTCCAAAAGCAATATGTTTCAACATAAAGATCTCCTTTTCTCAGAACGTATTATCCACAAATGCTGACTTCTTCGCCTCTAATTATGTGGCTGCTTTTCCTTGGTGGAAACTGCCGGTTTGGCCGGCGCCGTATTGGGACCGTCCAAGAATTCAATGTCGGAATTCAAGGGCAGTTGCACCTGATTCCCGGTAGGCTTTTTACTTGGCTTCTTGTTTGTCGTATCTGTGGGCGGAAATGGCTTGCCCTCCTCAATATAAGTGCTTACAAACTCCCATAGCTGGTACAGCTTATAGGCATCTTTTTCTTCTCCCATAATGTCTGATAGCCGTGCGTCCACATATATCACCTCGGACACTGAGCGATTCGATTCGATGGCACGCTCTTTTGCGTATAGATAGTATTTGTAACGATCGAAATCCTGAGGCTTGGTATCTTTAGGATCGAACAGAAGTTGCAAGTCAGCATCCGTGGGCAATTGTACATAATTCCTTGCAGGATGTGGGCTCACAGGATTACTACAAAAGAGAATCATATCTTTAAGGCGTTTGTTATCAGGGTCAAGTTTGAGCGCGTCTTCAAACCATGCTTTTGCAACAGCCCAATCACGGCTCAGGATAGCCTGAAAACCTTTGCGGACTCGTTCTTTGACACCGGGCGGCGCTTTTGCATACACCTCGTCGATAGTATTGTCCCAAACTTTAGGCAGTCCTGATGGCACATTACGCGCATCCACGACCATGGGAGCGAGGTTGGGCGTTTGCGTTGTATCGGATTTCAAGCCACGGAGGGCCGGTGTCCGCACTGCTGCCGCGTAGCACGGAGCCGCCTGCCGCATTTGAAGTAGCGTTGGTTCCAGTTGATCCGCGCAACACCGGTTCGCCTTGCACGTTCGGGGTAGTGCGGATGCCGGTTGAGCCGCGTAAAGTGCCGGCAGCGGCATCGCGGTCATCTAAAAATTTGGTCTGCCTTTCAATCTCTTCCAAGCGGCGTTTATTGTCCGCCTCTCTGCGCTGCTGTTCGAGTTCTGCCTGGCGTGCTTCTTCAGCACGGCGCTCAGCTTCCAGACGCTGCTGCTCACGAATCGCAGCCCCGTTGTCGTAGCCTGAATTTCCGGAACTGCCGGAGTTGTTTGTCGGTGAGCTATTGCATTTCCCGTCCCAGCTATTATAGGCGAGGCCCGAAGGTAAATTGCAGTCCCTTTTTTGTTTTGTCCACCAAGCTGGCTCGCCCGCCAAAGCCTTGTTCGGCGCGACAAGCAACCAGCCGACCAATACCAAACAGCATATAAAGACATATTTCGACATAAGCGTTACCTCCTGTTCTATGGCTTCCACTACGTTTCGCATCAGCCCAAACCTAAGCGGGCTTCACACAAAATCATCCTTGACATATCTAACAAAAGAAATGAAATCAGGTCTTGGAATATCATATTTCCTCTAGTCCGTATTTCATGTGGGTATTATAATGAAACGACACAAAATAAAAAAGGGGCTTTGGAAGAAATAGCGCTTATTTCACGTAATTCTTATACTCCTCTGCCTTTCTTACCATGCCCTCTGCCCATTCAGGCGTTCCAAGGGCGTGTATATGCGTATAAGTCGCAAGGACATTTTTAAAACAAAGTCCATCCATCTTATTGATTATCCCCTCGCCCCTTTTCATCTTAAAGGCAAAATGGATATTTTTCTTTCTGAACTCTTTTGCTGCCTCAGGATTAATAACCCGTGAATAATGAAATTCATGCCCCTTAATCACAGCAGCCTTTTTGTAATACGGATTAGCGCTTTTAACCTCTACAATTGAATAACCGTGAGCCTGAGGTTTTTTCTCCAATGAAAACTTAACAGGGAATATCCCTGCCATTGGATATGTCTTTCCTTCCAGAATAAGCGATTCTCCAAGATACATCAAACCTCCGCATTCAGCATATACTGGAAGCCCGTTTTCAACAGCCTTTTTTATCGATTTCCTAAAAGCAGCATTCTTTGCAAGCGCAATAGCATTAGTTTCGGGAAAACCTCCACCTATATAAAGGGCATCAATCACAGGAAGTTTCCCGGCTTTCAATGCATTTATTTCTATAAGCCTTGCGCCTTTCCTTTCAAGCTCCTCAAGGTTTTCAGGATAATAGAACTGGAAAGCAGAGTCGCGGATGATGCCGATGCTGACACCTCCTTTAATCCTCCCCTTGGCAAGGGGGGGCTGGGGGGGTAAATGCTGACTGCTGATGGCTGAACGCTGATTGCTGACTGCTAATGGCTCTGCCTCCTTTGCAATCTTCCATATCTTATTAAGGTCAAGATATTTTCCTGCAATTTCTGCTGCGTATGAAACAGCCTTTTTTACTTCCGGGTGCTCCTGAAACGGAGTAAGCCCCATGTGTCTCTCGGAAAGAAAATCCTTTTTAAGTTTCGGGATAGCGCCAAGCACAGGGATATGGCAGTATCTCTCTATTGCCTCTCGTATTACCTTCTCATGCCTTGACCCTGCAATCTGGTTTAAGACAACGCCTTTTATATCGGCCTTCCTGTCAAATTTCTGCATGCCCAGAACCATTGCACCTGCTGTCCTTGTGACCTTTGTGCAGTCCATTATCAAAATTACAGGCGATTTCAAAATCTTGGCAAGCTCTGCTGTGCTGTAAGTGCCTGCTGCATCCATTCCATCATACAGACCTCTATTGCCCTCTATTACAGCACAATCAGAGTCCCTGAAATGTCCTTTGAAGGAAGAGAGTATCTTTTCTCTGCCGATTAAAAATGGGTCGAGGTTATAGCATAAATGTTTTGCTGCTGATGAAAGCCAGCCCGCATCAATATAATCAGGGCCCTTTTTGTATGGGATTATTTTAAAGCCTTTTTTTCTCCACGCTGCTATAAGGCCAAGTGAAAGAAGTGTTTTCCCGGAACCGCCTTTCATGCCTGCAATTATGAGCCTCGGATATCGTGATCTCATATTCATTTAAATTGAGATTTAAAATCATTAAGTGTTATTTCCATCTCTCACCAAAAATTTATTTTATGGATTATAACATTTGCTCAATCACTTCCTCCACCACTTCCGCCCAAACCTCATACCCCTTATCACTCAGATGGACACCGTCGTCAAGCAGATAATCTTTTATCGCCCTGCCCTTTTTGTCAATAAAAAGATTATAAATATCCAGGAATTCAATATCTGTTTCTACAGCAAGCTTTTCCAGAGATTTATTTACATTCTTAATTGTTTCATTGGATATAAAATCCACAATCACCGGCAGGATGCTGTGCATAAATATTTTGGCTGAAGGATAGGCAGGGGATAATTTTTCGAGAATCTTTTTATATGACCCCAAAAAACCAAAATCATCCATGGCAATGTTGTTCAAGCCTGTCATGATGAAGATAAGGTCTGCTGACGGATGCTCTTTTGTTATCCTGTCAATCCTTGATAAAAGCCCTTCGACTGTCTCTCCTGCCACACCGAGGTTTACAGCTTTATGTGCAGGGAACCTCTTCTGCCAGTCATAAAACTCAATCAATGAGTGACCGAGAAAAAGTATATTCATCAGAGAATTATAAATTAAAAATGTTAAAATAATCAGTATGCTTTACACGGACACCATATCCCTCAGCACAAAAGGCTTCTTCTAATGTACAATCTGCAATCTGATAATAGAACTCATTGCATAAGATGCGGAACTTGCTGCATTAAGGGCGGTCCGACACTGCATAAGGAAGACAAAAAAATATTCCTCGAAGGGCATATCTCATACCAGCACCTGATAACAATAAGAAAAGGGGAGCTTGCATTCACCCCCTTAAGCGATAAACCTGAACCGGTCAAGCAGGAACTTATCAAGGTGTCAGGCAAAGGCAGAGCATGGGAGTGCTTATTTTATGACAAAAAGAAGTCCTCTTGCACTATTTACAAACACAGGCCTTTGGAATGCCGCCTTTTGAAATGCTGGGATACTTCAGAAATTCTCTCTGCCATCGGCAAAGACACGATAACTCGCGCTGACATAATCAGCCAGGATGACCCAATCACAAAGTTTATTGCTAGACATGAAAAAAAATGTTCCGTCCTGATGGCAGAAAATCTCATTTCCGCAGTGATGAAAAAAAATAGTGATTCAATATCGTTTGCAAAGCTTACGGCACTTGTCCAACAGGATCTTGCCATACGCTCAAAGGCCATTTCTGAATTTGGACTTTCAGTTGAGACTGAGCTTTTTTATTTTGGTCGTCCGCTGTTTAAAATCCTGAGATATCAGGGGATTTCAGTTGGTTAAATCAATGGCAGGCTTAAAAACAAAACAGAGGGGTTTTATCCCCTCTGTTTAAATTACATATGAAGTGAAGATGAGACTTTTCTTACTTTATAAGACCTTTTTCCCTGAGATACTCTTCACTTGGGATTTCAACTGAGCTTGCACCACCGCCGTAAGAATACATAAGTTTTCCCACGTCTATCATTAGCCTCATAGCCTTCTTGACTTCATCACCCGGCACACTTTCAGCTTCTGAGACGCCTTTGATTATGTCTTTCTCTTTGAGTTTCTTTTTACCTTTTGCGGCCTCACAGAAGGCATAAATTTTGTTCTGAAGATCTACTAGTTCCATATACCTTACCCCCGTGATAAATATTTAATGACGTTTATTAAGAAGGCAGTCCCGATATTCGGGACTGCCTTGCCAATTTTTTACGACCACTTAAATGTTGATGCTGTCCTCATTGTATCTCTCATGAAGGTGAAGTCATCGATAGACTGGAATGTAAAGTCGATATTGGCCAGTGAGAAGAACCTCTCCCATCCTATCCTTTCTATCCATTCACCTATCCTCTCGTGCTTCCTTGCATTCTTTGCATACACTTCAACAATATGCTTTATCGCAGCAACGACCTTCGGCCATCTCGGCGGCTCATTAGAAATGTAAGGGATAACAAGCTTTGAGAACTTTGGATTTGTCCTCAGGCTGTTTATCTTTCCACCGACCACGATAGCAACTCCGTCACGTTCAGGATCCTTAATGCTGATAGGCGGACACACTGTAAAACAGTTACCGCAGTACATGCATTTCTCAGCGTTGATTTTAACGCTCTTGTTTGCAGGATCCGGACTTATTGCGCGTGTAGGACATGAACCGATAACTGTGGGAAGTTCGCACATGTTCTTGAAGAGTTCATGTTTTACTACGGGCACCTTTGTATGGACAGCAACAACAGCTATGTCAGAGCAGTGAACTGCGCCGCACATATTAACACAGCAGGCAACTGCAAGCCTTACCTTGTTCGGAAGCCGCTTTGAATCGAAATACTCATAGAGCTCGTCCATCATTGCCTTGACAAGGCCTGAGGCGTCTGTGCATGCGCCGTGGCAGTGTACCCATCCCTGGGTATGTACAACATTTGTAATGCCATAGCCTATTCCGCCCATCTTAAAGCCTTTGGCTGTAAGTTCTTTCTTCAGAGGTTCAAGTTTCTTTTCATCGGATACAAGAAACTCTACGTTGTTCCTTGTTGTATAGCGGAGGTATCCGTCACAATATTTTTCTGCGATCTCACACTGTTCACGGATAGTATCTGTTGCGAGTATCCTGGGTGATGCAACCCTGACTGTCCAGAGCTTGTCACCGCTTTCACCTACATGAACCATAGTACCCGGGTTAATCACCTCATGGTATTTCCATTTGCCGTAATTTTTCTGTATTACAGGCGGCAAGAATTGTTTATAATGAGGCGGGCCTACGTCTGTTTTTCTCTGAGGTATTGCCATTTTTATATCCTCCTTAATTTATTTTATTTAGAATTTATACTTTCCGGTTTTCTTTTCTTCTGCTTCTTTTGCCTTAAACCCTGCCATATCCTCGTCAGTGTAGAACATGAACGGGTCTTTTCTCGGTTCCTTAATCTGCTGCGGCTGTGGCGCCACTCCGATAGCCTCAAGGAATGACCTCATGCCCTTTATCTCAATAACCTCACCGATTCTCTCTCTCGGCTTGCCGTTTTCATCCCACCAATCCCATATCTTGCGGATTAAGTCTTTCAGTTCTGTATATGGCGCTTCGAGTTTGATGAACGGAACGATTACCCATGAAAGCAATGACCCGACAACGATAGGCGCCTTACTTCCCATGCAGAGAGTTGCTCCCCTTTCGCCGCTCGGCCTTAATGCCTTTGTCATCTTTGTTATGCAGTGCATACATCTGCTGCACTCTGCATTGTTTATTTTCATTTCCTTACCGTCATAATTTATGCACTGTGTCGGACACATATCAACGATCTCAGCCTTTATATCCATTGTCTTTGCATAATTCTTGACTTCAGCCTGATCAATCTTTATGTCGCCCTTCCATGTGCCAATTATGGATAGGTCTGCGCGGGCAATGGCTGCAACACAGTCACATGCACAGCCTGATGACTTTATTTTGAATTTATAGGAGAATGACGGCCTGTGAAGCTCATCCTGGAATTCCTGTGTAAGGTTATATGTGATATCCAGGGTATCATAATTGGACCACTCACAGCGAGCAGGACCAACACAGCAGCTCGGAGTTCTGAGCGCTGAACCGGAACCGCCAAGGTCCCATCCGCGCGAAGAGTATTCTGCGAAAATGTTTTCAAGATGCTCGGTCTTGGTACCGAGAAGGACAAGGTCACCGGTTGAACCATGCACGTTTGTCAGGCCGCTTCCGTATTTGTCCCATATATCGCATATCTCTTTCAATGCCTTACCTGTATAGAAGAATCCGCTTGGTTGGTTTATTCTTACTGTGTGGAAATGTGCCACACCCGGGAATTCATTACCAATTTCAGAATATCTTCCGATAACTCCTCCACCATAACCAAGAACCCCAACGATGCCACCATGTTTCCAGTATCCCATTTTTGTGCTGTAGCACTTCTCGAGATGACCGACGGCATCATTTGCCATCTCACTCTTCTTGCCAGCCTTCTTCATCTCTGTGACAAAGCTGGGCCACGGACCTTTTTCTAATTCATCGAGCAACGGCGTGTTGTACTTCTTGCCAGCCATAAAGTCCTCCTTCTTATTTGATAGATTTTGAAAAAACTTTTCCTTTTTTATCTTTTACTTAAAAGTAAGCAGTAAAGAGTAATATACTGTCTGTGTAATGGTCAAATAAAAAAAATTAATCTATGAATCACAATTATTTATCTGCCTATAAATTAAAAGATTAAATAAATGTATAGTTCAAATAACCTTTTTTATGTAATACAGGAATTCCCCTTTTTCCTCGCGCATCTCGAGCAGTTCATTGCCTGTGCGTTTTAAAAGGGCAGGGATATCAGCCTTTGTGCCGGCATCTGTTGCTTCAACAAAAAGTATCTGGCCTATCTCCATGGAGTCAAGGGCTTTCTTGGTTTTTATCAGAGGCATGGGACAGTTAAGACCTTTACAGTTCAGGGTCACATCAGGCTTTATGTCGGACATTTTACACCTCCATTTTAAGGCAGGTTAGTTTGCAGTTAACTATACTTCTTCAAAAGAAAGATTGTCAAGGGCAGAGTGAAGGGCAGGGAGAAGGGTTATTGGCTGAAAAATCTTATTGCCTCTTTAACCTTTTCCAGATCCACCTGAGTATTAAGGCAGGGACCGAAAGGACGTTCATTTGTAATGCCCAAAACAGGAAGAGGATACGTATCAACTATTCCGCTGCTGAGGTCTGTTTCACATGCAACAGCTATAATTGCGCCTGGCATTATATCTTTCACAATACGCCTTGCAAGCGTTCCGCCTGTTGCAACAGAGAGGCTCAGTTTGTTTTCGTCTGCAATCTGAATAAGGTCTCTTATCTCGCACTTTCCGCAGCCTTCACAGTTATAAACATTATGCGTCAGCCTGATAGTACACTCATCTATCTGAAGGCAGTGCGGCAAGAGAATCAATATTTTCTTTGTCCTGGGATTCTCGGCCCGTACAAGCTTATTGTTAAGATTTATGATAAACCTTTGCAGTTTCTCCTTCTTATCTTTTTTAAACGAACCCACAAGCATAAGTGCAGGATAGAGAAACCTCAGCACAAGTCCTCTAATCCATCTGTTTTTCATCAAAATATTGCCCTTCTCTTATGTTTCTTCCCCGGATAAACTCGCCTGCCGACATTACCTTTTTGCCTTCGGGCTGAAGCTCTATAATTGAAATAAGGCCTTTAGCAGTACCAACAACAAGTCCATCTCGGTTTCGAGTCGCAACGACTTTCAACGCCCTTTCTATCCTTCCGGGTTTTCCCTGACCATCAAACGCCCTTACTTTAATAATTTTAATCCTTTCTTTGCCCAAATAACAATATGCACACGGCCATGGATACATACCACGTACAAAATTAAATAATTCAATTGCTGTCTTTGACCAGTTGAGCAATCCATCCTCTTTTTTTATGATAGGCGCGTAAGACGCTTCGCCGGTCTGGGGTCTGGGTTTTATTGAGTCTTCCTTTATACCTTTTATTGTCTTGAGCAACAGAGAGGCCCCGAGTTCGGATAATTTTCTGCTCAGGGTTTCCGTGGTATCTTCATCGCTTATTCGTATCTTTTCCTCAAGCAGGATATCGCCTGTATCTAGCCCCTTATCCATAAGCATCGTTGTAACACCCGTAAACTCCTCTCCATTTATTATTGCCCATGATATCGGCGCAGCCCCCCTGTACTTAGGCAGCAAGGAGGCGTGAACATTTATGCAGCCGAAAGGCGGAAGATTAAGAATACTTTCGGGGAGTATCCTTCCGTATGCCACAACTACTATAAGTTCAGGTCTAATCACTGAAAGTTCATTAAGGAAATCTGCGTCCTTAATACTTGCCGGCTGAAAAATGCGCACCCCTTCCTTTATGGCAAGTTCTTTAACAGGAGGCTGAGACAGCAGATGCCCCCTGCCCTTTTTCTTGTCAGGCTGCGTCACAACTGCGGGAATTTCTTCCCCGGACTGTAGAAGTGCATTGAGTGTCGGGACTGCAAATAAAGGTGTGCCAAAAAAAACTATCCGCATTATACTGAAGGGCAACCTGAAACAGCAGTCTTATATTCCTGCCTTATCATTTCATGTTTGCCAGGTTTTTTTTATAACGTTTCTTGAAAAATTCCCTTTTAATCGGGCTTATCCTGTCAATAAAAAGCAAACCATCGAGATGGTCTATCTCATGCTGCAGCGCGCGGGCCAATAGGTCTCTGCCTTCTATCTCTATCATATTGCCCTTTCTGTCCAGCGCCCTTACAACAACCTCCTCAGCCCTCTTCACTTTTGACCTGTAGTCCGGAATGCTGAGACATCCCTCTTCTTCCTCAACAGAACCTTTTTTTCCAATAATCTTTGGGTTTATGAGAACTATCAAAGGGATGCTTTCATCTGCTGTGCTTACATCTATTACACAGAGCCTCTTTGAAACGCCTACCTGATTAGCAGCAAGACCAACCCCCTTTGCAGCATACATTGTCTCTATCAGGTCATCTATCAGATGGTGAATACTGCCGTTTATGTCACCGACAGGCGCAGTCTTTTCCTTTAAGACTTTTTCAGGATACTTTTTAATCTCCAGCACAGCCATTTTTTATTATAAAACATTTCTACTTCCTCTGTCTTGACGAATAAAAGTCTTCAATGTTGCAATTTGCTTGCCTTTAATAAACTTAATAATGCTTTATTGTAAGTCCCGATGTACGATATTAATATCAACAGGCTGATTTTTTATGAGAGATGCGATTTTTTCAGTTATTGCCGGCGAGCGGTGTCTCCCGCCTGTGCATCCGATACCAATGGTGAGATAGGTCTTGCCTTCCTTTATATAAAGCGGAATAAGAAAATTAAGCAGTCCTTTCAGTTTCTTCATGAATTCCTTTGTCCGGGGTTTCTCAAAGATAAATTTTTTAACCGGCATGTCAATGC